>NZ_JBFBGN010000062.1:0-38761 GCF_040684675.1 Streptomyces sp. NPDC089915
AGGTAGTCGTCCGCGCCGGCCTGGAGGCCCAGGACGCGGTCCAGCTCACTGCCCCGGGCCGTGACCGCGATGACGGGGATCTCGTGGGCCGCGCGGATGCCCCGGCAGACCTCCAGCCCGTCCAGGTCGGGGAGCTCCAGGTCCAGGAGGACCAGGTCCGCGTCGGCGTAGCCGCGCAGCGCCTCGCTCCCGGTGCCGACGATCTCCACCTCGTGCCCGTGGCGGCGCAGTCCGCGGGCCAGGGTCTCGGCCTCGACGGTGCTGCTCTCCACGATGAGGATCCGCCACAGGGCCGACTGGGCCGGCGCGTGCGGTGGCACCCTCAGCCCCTCGGCCGGCAGGAACGCACCGTTCGCCGTCCCCGCGGCGGTGGTGTGAGGTTCCAGTACAGCGAAGGTCCGCTGGTTCATCCGCCCCCCTCCCTCAAGCTCAGTTGAGCCAACGTCAACGAAGATACAAACCGCTTCGTCGGTTTGTCAAAGCCTGCAAAACGCGGCAAGGTTCGCGATAAGTAGATCAAATCAGGCCACAGCGGGGCACGAATCGCCGTTGATCAGGCCATCAGGCGCGCCCTGCGCGCTCTTCCAATACCAACGGGGCGGTTTAATAATAGAAGGAAACTGATACAGGAGCTATGCGTGATGAAACAAGAACGCGCCGTCCGAACCCGTCAAGCACTGCTCGAGTCAGCGGCCACGGTGTTCGGGCGGCGCGGGTACGCAGAGGCGACGCTGAGCATGATCAGCGTGGGTGCCGGAGTGAGCCCGGGCGCGCTCCACTTCCACTTCGAGAACAAGGCGGCCGTCGCGGAGGCCGTGGAGACCGCCGGGGCCCGGACCCTGCGCGCCACCACCCGCGAGGTGTACACGCGGCGGACATCGGCCCTCCAGGCCCTGGCCGACAGCTCCCAGGAGCTCGCCGGACTGCTCCTGTCCGACGTCGTGGCCCGGGCCGCCTTCCAGCTCAACCGGGAGCCGGCCTACCCGTCGTCCTTCGCCCTGCCCGGCGAATGGCACGACTACGTACACCGGCTGCTCCTCGAAGCGGCGGAGGAGGGCGCCCTGCTGCCCGGGCTCAACCACCGCAACGTGGCGACCACCGTGGTGGCGGCCACCCTCGGCTTCGAGGCCCTCGGCCGTGACGACCCCCAGTGGCTCGCCCCGCGCACGCTGGCCGGGTTCTGGCGGGTCGTCATGCCCTGTCTGGCCGCACCCGCCACCCTGCGGCGGCTGGACACGGCGGGACGGGGGAGCTGACGCGCCCGTGGCCCGCCGCCGCCCCCTCGGCGGCGACGGGCCACGGACCCGCACGACGGCACCCGGGCACAGGCCGGGCCTTGCGCGCTCACACCGACCGCAGGGTCCTGACCGGCTCCCCCGCGTACTCCTGCGCCGCGTCCAGCACGGCCCGGCTCTCCCTTCCCAGCAGCTCGCGCACGTACCGGCGCGCCCGCGCGGGATCCGCGTCCGCCGCCCGCCCCGCCTTCGCCCCGGCCAGCAGCACGTCGTGCCGGCACACCACGGTCACCCCCGCCGGGTCCGGCTCCACGCACCACTCCCCCGCGTGCGCGGCGAGCAGCGGGTGCGGCCGGAGCCGCTTGAAGACGATCCGCCCGGCCGCCGGGAAGCACACCCGCACCTCGTCCGTCGGGTACGGGGAGCCGTCCGCGTCCCGGTTGGCCAGCCGGGCGCGCTGCACCCCGGGCCGCAGCTCCGCCACCTCGGCCCCCGCGACGTGCGCCACCCGGCCGGGCCAGGAACCCGCCTCGTACAGGAAGGCCTGGACGGACTCGGCCGGCCCCTGGATCCGGACGGACTCCTCGAAGGACACCAGGCGCCCGTCGAGCCCCCGCCACCGCTCGGCGACGGCCCGCAGCCCGTCGGCCGCCGCCCGCCCCCGCGCCGCGGCGGCGTCCAGGACCCGCTGCGCGCCGGGGACCTCCGCGACGGTGAGGTCCTGCTCCAGGAGCAGCCTCGACCAGCCGGGGGCCAGCTGCTCCACGCGCCAGCTGCCGCTCGAAGCCGTCACCGGCCCCTGCGGCCGCTCCTCGCGGAAGTCGACGCGCCGCCGCCCGGCGTCCAGGGTCCGCCGCCACAGCGAGGCCCCCGGCTCCCCGTCGGCCCCCGCCCAGTGCAGGTACCGCTCGGTGAGCCCGTCGAAGTCCAGCCGCTCCGTGTGGACGGTGTCCGGCAGGAACAGGGGCCACGGCGTGGTGTCGGCCACCAGGGTGTACAGGGTTCCCGCCGGCGCGGCGGCGTCCACCGCGTACGACAGCCGGTGCACTCGCTCCACTGACATCGGACACCTCTCTCAGCGCTTGGCACAGATCCTGTCTCGATCCGCCGGAGTCCGAGTGGACCGCCGCTGGTGCCTCAGACCGCGGCCCGGCTGCCCAGTACGCGGTTGACCAGTTCGAGGAAGCGCCGGGGGGTGTCACCCAGTTCGAGGAGCTCCCCGTCCAGGAGGACGTCGAACTTCCGCTCGATGGAGCCGGTGGTCTGCAGGACCGAGAGCGAGTCGTAGCCGAGCTCGTCCCAGTACAGGTCCTGGACCTCCTCGGTCAGCTCGACGCACTCCTCCTCGCCTCCCCAGATCCGCAGGATGCGGGTCAGGTCGGTGAGTTCCAGCCGGTGCATGGTGTTCCTCTCTCCTGGTCCGCCGGCGTGGCGACGCGTACCGGGTCGCCAGGAGCCTCGCCGACGGCCCTGGAGGGCCGCTCACGCCGGGCCCCAGCCGCACTGGAGCCCCGCCACCACACCGCCCGGCCGCCCGGCCGCCCCCTGATATACCTATGCGGCGTACAGATCGAAGGTGGAGCTGCGCCGCGGTCCCGCGACCACGTCCAGCGCGGGGTCCACCCGCAGCATCGCCTGGTGCAGACGCTGCAGCTGCTGCGAGGGCTCCACCCCCAGTTCGCCGATCAGCCGGGCGCGCAGCCGGCGGTAGACGTCCAGGGCGGTCGCCTGCCGGCCCGAGCGGTAGAGGGCCACCATGGCCTGCGAGTGCAGGCCCTCGTGCTGCGGGTTGCGGGCCATCAGCTCGGTGAGCTCCGCGAGGAGTTCGGTGTGCCGGCCCAGCCGGAGGTCGACGTCGATGCGCCGCTCGGTGGTCACGAGGCGGCTCTCGGCGAGCCGGAGCACCTCGATCTCCAGGATCGGCCCGACGCGGACGTCGACCAGGGCGGGGCCCTGCCACAGGTCGAGCGCCTTGCGCAGCAGGTCGGCGGCGCGCTCGTCGTCGCCCTCGTCGAAGGCGTTCTGTCCCGCGGCCGCGAGGGCCTCGTAGGTGTGGACGTCCACGGACTCCTGCGGGATCTGGAGCAGGTAGCCCCCGTGCCGCGTCGCGAGCACGTCCTTGGCGGTGCCGGGCGCGCCCGGCCCCATCGCCGTGCCGAGCCTGCGGCGCAGCTGGAGGATGTACGTCTGCAGGGTGGTGAGCGCGCTCTCGGGCAGCTTGGTGCCCCAGATCTCCTCCATGAGGGTCGGTACGGGCATCACCCGGCCCGGGTAGAGCGCGAGAAGCGCCAGGATCTGACGCGGCTTGCCCGCTGTAGGAACGATCGATGCCCCGTTGACCTCGGCACTCAACGGACCCAGAACCTGAATCTCCACGGTCTCCCCGTCTCCCCTCCACATTTCGTCGAGATACTCTCGGTTATCAGTATTCGACCCGATGACGGTAAGGCAGCCCAGGGCAACATCACCGGGCACTCAAGCCGACGTCGAGCGGACCTCCGAAACGGGCGAACAGCCGGCGGATTCCTAGCACAAGATTCCGACAGGACGCCAAAACCCGTGCTCAGCCCATGGATCAGGCCCGTCGTGTCTGTTCCGATTCCCGGCTGTGCAAATTAATTCTCAGGTTTCCCGGCAGTTTCTGTAAAAGACCTGACAAAGATCTCTCATATCAACGGCCGTCGTGCGGGCCCTTCCGCGGGGTCAGCCGACCCGGGCGAGACGCTTGCGCGCGGTCTCCGGGGATTCCGCCGGGCTCTCGGGGCTGCTCATGAGGATCGAGCGCTGGAGGCTGCGCAGGGCGGCCGACGGCTCGATGCCGAGTTCGCGCACCAGGGTGGAGCGCAGCCGCTGGTAGACGCTGAGCGCCTCGCCGCGCCGGCCGGAGCGGTGCAGCGCGAGCATGAACTGCCCGTGCAGGTTCTCGTGGATGCGGTAGCGGCTGGCCAGCACGGTCAGCTCCGCGAGCAGCTCGCGGTGCCGGCCGAGGCGCAGGTCGGCCTCGATGCGCTGGTCGAGCGCGCACAGCCGGGTCTCCTCCAGCCGCCGGGTCTCCATGTCCAGCTGCACCCCGCCGTCGACGTCGGCGAAGGCCTGCCCCTGCCACAGGGCGAGCGCCTCGCGCAGCAGCCGGGCGGCGTTCGGGAAGTCCCCGGCGTCCATGGCCCGGTAGCCCATTCCGGCCAGCCGGTCGAATTCACGGACGTCACTGGTCCCGCCGGCGCTGTTCAGCATGTACCCGCCGGGCAGCGTGACCAGCACGTCCTTGGCGGTGCGCGTCCCGTCGGTGCCCTCGAGCGCGTTGCCGATGAGCCCGCGCAGCTGGAGCACGTACGTCTGGAGCGTGGTCCGGGCGCTGCGCGGCGGCTCGGTCCCCCACAGCTCCTCGATCAGCGCGGCCACCGGCACCACCTGGTCCGCGTGGAGCGCGAGCAGCGCCAGGACCTGGCGGGGCTTGGCGGCGGTGGGAGTGATCGAGACCCCGTTCTCCCGCACGGTCAGAGCGCCCAGTACATCGATGTCCACGCCGTACTCCCCTGCTTCGTCCTTGGATGAACCCTCGAAGTTCGCTGGAACGAGGAAAAAACAGCTACGCCGGTTTGTCAATACCAAACCGGCTGTACCGTTTTTTGCTCCTAGCGGCTGGTCAGGCCGCGCGCAAACACCATCTGACCTGCGTGTTCAATGGTCTGGCCACAGCCGGAAGCCTGCCGGAGCCGCCTCCAGAGCCAGAAGAACTCCTCCAGATCACCCCTCAGAGCGATGGGAAACGGCCGAGAACAGACCGATTAGTTGGCTGATTCTCGCCCATCGAGGGCGCCGCACCCCACCAGACGACACGCTTCAACCCCATCCAAGTCCAGGCAGTACGGAATTACGGTCGCTCCACAAACCGCTTTCCCGGTTTGCTGAACTGCACCTTCGGTAGGCGGACGCCAGGGCGGGAGCGGAGCCCCGCTGGAGCACCGCTCGAAGCGGAGGGCAGGACACCGCCTCCCGGAGGAGGCTCCCCGCGCCATCAGGACCCCGGGGTGGCGGCCGCCGGACCCCTCTTCGCGCGCCGGCGGCCCACTCCTCCGAAGCGGCCCGCGGGGTGCCCACTGGCCGATTTCCCGATGTCCACATGCCGGACATCCCCGCGCGGGGGCGCGCCCGCTCCCCGGCCGCTTCACGTTGGCGAACCATCCGGGCACCGCCCGCCCTCCACCGGAGACCCGTCCGGCCACCCCCACCCCGCTCCGGCCCCCGACCCCGCCCTCACCGCCATCGATCGAACTGAACTGCACAAACCATCACATGTCGGCGGTGTCCGGTAGCCCGGAGCCGTCGCCGGGACCCGTCCGCAGCACTCCGCAGCGCAGGGGGGACCCGGCCGGATCCCCCCTGCGCAAAGGAAAGCCGTCACCGCGCAACCACCCCCCCCCCCCGTCGCCCGGCCACCCCGCCCCCGCCTTCCGGCTAAAGGATTGCTCTTGACGCGCTTGAGATCATTCTCTGCGTGTGGCGAAGATTCACCGCCGGTCGAACGGCGGAGACCTGGGCAAATATCCGCCGACCAGTTGGCCGGAATCTGCTCTTCCATATATTTCCCGGACCTGCTCCCAGCTACCTCTGGAGAAAAAACCGGTTGGTATATATTTTTCTGAGCAGTCACACCTGTTACTGGTCAGCGCTGTCTAGGGGGAACAATGAGCGCGAGCACGTTTCACGTTGGGCGCACAGCGGTCTACGACCGGGCGGAGTCGGTCGCGGCTCCGGAAGAGCGGCACGATTACTTCCCGTCCCTCACCACCGTTCCGAAGGAACTGGTGCACCGCACGTCCACGGCTCAAGTCCTGCTCACCGACTGGCAGCGGCTGGATGACGCCCGCTTCTCCGTCAGCGCCCAGTGGCCCCTCTCGCACCCGTTCTTCACCCCGGTCGGCGACGGCCACTACGACCCGCTCATCTGCGCCGAAACGATCCGCCAGATCGCGTACCTCCTGGGGCACGCGGAGTTCGCCGTCCCGTTCGGCCACCAGTTCGTCCTGTGGGACCTCAGCGTCAACGTCGTGAGACCGGAGCGCATGCGGGTCGGCCTGGCGCCGGCCACCGTCGAGCTCGAGATCACGTGCGTCGAGATCAAGCGCCGCGCGGGCCGGCTCTCCGGGCTCGGCTACGAGGCGGTCGTACGCCGTGACGGTCAGATCGTCGCGACGGGGCGGGCCTCCGTCACCTGCACCAGCCCGGCCGTATACCAGCGGATCCGGCCCGAGCACGTCCTGACGCCCGAGCACCGCCCGCTGCCGCTGACCGCCCCCGCGGCTCCGCAGAGCGTCGCCCGGCTGTCCCCGACCGACGTGGTCCTCTCCCCCCTGGGCCGGGAGGACCGCTGGCAGCTCCGCGTCGACACCAACCACCCCGTCCTCTTCGACCACTGGGTCGACCACGTACCGGGCATGGTCCTCATGGAGGCCGCCCGGCAGGCCGCCGCTTCCACCCTGGGCCGCCCCTCCTTCATCCCGCTCGGCATAGCCGGCGAGTTCAAGCGGTACGTCGAACTGGACGCACCCTGCGTCATCGAGTCCGAGCGCCTGTACCAGGACGTTCCCGGCGCGGAGGAAGTCGTCCGCGTGACCGGCCACCAGAACGGTGAGCTCACCTTCGTCGGCGTCGTCACCGCACCCTCTTACGGCTGCTGACCCGTACTCCCCAGGCCTTTCCCTTCATCGGCCGCACCACGGTCCCGATCCCGACCACCCTCGGTCATTTTTCGCGCCGCGGTGCCGTCGCTCATTGGCGTTGGCATCACCCGCTGTAAGATACGAACGGGACGGACGGTTTGCAGCAGGGCTTCCGACGCTCCGAGCATCTGCGAGGGAAGGAGCCAAACGTGGCTGAACAGGTCCGAGCCATCCGCACGCGCCAGGCGATCCTGAGCGCGGCGGCCAGGGTGTTCGACGAGCGGGGCTACCAGGCGGCCACCATCTCGGAGATCCTCGCCGTCGCCGGGGTGACCAAGGGCGCCCTGTACTTCCACTTCCAGTCCAAGGAAGACCTGGCCCAGGGCGTCCTCACCGCACAGAACGAGGATCTTCTGCTCCCGGAGCGCCCCGCGAAACTCCAGGAGGTGGTGGACGCCGTCATGCTGCACACCCACCGCCTGCGGACCAATCCCATGGTCCGCGCGGGCGTCCGGCTGAGCCTCGACGTGAACGCCGGGGGGCTCGACCGCAGCGCCCCGTTCCGCAACTGGGTCGACAAGTTCACCGACCTCCTGGAGAAGGCCCAGGCCCAGGGTGAGCTGCTGCCCCACGTGGTACCGGCCGAGACCGCCGACATCATCACCGGCGCCTACGGCGGCGTCCAGTCCATGTCGCAGGCCATGACCGACCACCGGGATCTCGGACAGCGGGTCAACGCGCTGCTGCGCCACCTCATGCCGAGCATCGCGCAGCCCTCGGTGCTGGCCTCCCTGCACCTCGGCGAGAGCCGTGCGGAAGAGGTCTACAACGAAGCCCGGCAGCTGGCCCGGGAGCAGGCGGACGACGAGGACTGACCGGCCCCGGTACCCGGCCGCTCACCACTCTCCGCAGGACGGCTCCGCTTTCCCCCACGCACCGCCGGCCGGAAGGCTCCCGCGCGGTGCGCTCCGCGCTGCCCCCGCGCCCCTCGACGGCGACCGGGTTCCGGCTCGCCGGGAGAGGCCGGAACGGTGCTCCGCGCGGCCGCGGGGGTTCCACCCCGCCGACCGTCGCGCTTTGTTCCTGCAACACATGCCCCCCTGCTGTCCACTCCAAGAAATATACCGCACGTCCCGTTCTTTTCAAGAGCTTCCACGAACTAGGCTGCGGGCATGAACGACTCCTCCCCGCGCCTGGTACCCGTCACCCCGGACAACTTCGACGCGGTGTGCGCCGTGCGGGTCCACCCCGCTCAGGAGCACCTCGTCTCCCCCGTGATGAAGTCCCTCGCCGAGGCCTACGTCCACGGGGAGAGCGCCTGGCCCCGCGCCGTCGTCGACGGGGACGAGGTGGTCGGGTTCGTCATGGCCTTCATGGACTTCGTCTGGGACCCGGCGAAGGACCCCGACCACCGCCGCTCGGGCCTGTGGCGGCTGAACATCGACGCCGGACGGCAGGGCAGGGGCTACGGCCGCTTCGCCGTGGAGGCCGTCGCGGAGGAGATCCGCCGCCGCGGCGGAACGCGGGTGTACGTCACCTGGAAGCCCGCCGAGGACAGCCCCGAGCCCTTCTACCTGGGCCTCGGCTTCCGCCGCACCGGCGAACTCAGCGGCGACGAACCCGTCGGCGTCCGCGACCTCACCCCCGACGCCCCCGACGCCCCCGACGCCCCCGACGCCCCCGCCACCCCCGCCACCCCCGCCTAGCCGAGCACCACCGTCCCCGGCACCCCCGGCACCTCCGTCCCGGCCCCCTCCCGGTACTGCTGCGGGCTCACCCCGCGGACCCGCTTGAAGGCCGTCGACAGCGCGAACGCGCTCCCGTACCCCACCCGGCGGGCCACCGTCGCCACCGTGGCGTCCGGCTCG
The DNA here is from genome assembly GCF_040684675.1 of Streptomyces sp. NPDC089915. Classification (NCBI taxonomy): domain Bacteria; kingdom Bacillati; phylum Actinomycetota; class Actinomycetes; order Kitasatosporales; family Streptomycetaceae; genus Streptomyces; species Streptomyces sp. NPDC089915. The sequence continues at coordinate 8,767 of NZ_JBFBGN010000062.1, forward strand.
CGCAGCAGGTCGGCGGCCAGGGCGAGCCGCCAGCCCGTCAGGTGGGCGACGGGCGGCTCCCCGACGAGCTCGGTGAAGCGCCGGGCCAGCGCGGCACGCGACACCCCCGCCCGCCGGGCCAGCTCCGCCACGGTCCACCCGTACGCCGGGTCCTCGTGCAGCAGCCGCAGCGCCACCCCGACGACCGGATCGCCCTGCGCCCGGTACCAGCCCGGGGCCCCCGCCCCGGGGGCGGCGAGCCAGGCCCGCAGCACTCCGATCAGCAGCAGGTCGAGCAGCCGGTCCAGGACCAGCTCCTGCCCGGGCTCGTCCCGCGCGACCTCCGTGGCCAGCAGCGTGATCAGGGTGATGTCGGCGGCCCCCGCCGGCCGGACCAGCACGGCGGGCAGCGCGCCCAGCAGCCTCCGTCCGATCTCGCCCGGCGCCTGGTACGTCCCGCTCAGCATCACCGCCGAGCCGGCGCCCGGCCCCGGCCGGCCCCAGGTCCGCACCCCGAGCGCCAGCCGCTCGCCGAGGTCCTCGCCCTCCCGCGTACTGCACCGCTGGTCGGGTCCGACGGTGATCTCCACCGGGGTGTCCCGGGAGTCCGCGAGGGTGTACGCCCCGGGCCCCCGTACGACGGCCACGTCACCCGGGCCGATCAGCGCCGGCTCCCCGTCGTCGGGCAGCAGCCAGGCCGGCCCCCGCACCATGGTGATCACCGACAGCGGTGCCCGGTCCTCGATCCGCACGGCCCAGGGCGGGTCGAAGACGGACTTCAGCAGGACGGCGCCCCGGGCCTTGGGCCCGTCGAGCAGACCGGTCAACGTGTCCATGCCCCCATCCTCACCCGGCCGCCCTCCGCCCGTCCCCCCTCAGACGTCCCAGACACCGGTCGCCGCCACCTCGCGCGCGTAGTCCGCGAAGTCCCGGGGCGGGCGCCCCAGTACCTCCTCCACCCCGTGGACCAGGTGCGCGTTGCGGCCGTCCAGGATCAGGGTGAACAGTTCGGCGAACTCCTCCGGAAGTCCCAGTTCGCGCAGCGCCACCCGGAACTCCGCGTCGGAGACGGGCACGTACGTGATGTCGCGCCCGGTCGCCTTCGACAGCTCGGCCGCCACCTCCCCGAAGCCCAGCAGCCTCGGCCCGGACAGCTCGTACGTCCGGCCGACGTGCCGGTCGTCGGTGAGCGCGGCCACCACCACGTCGGCGATGTCATCGGCGTCCACGAAGGGTTCGACCGCGTCCGCCACCGGCAGGGCGATCACCCCGGACCGTACGGGGTCCAGGAAGAAGCTCTCGTCGAAGTTCTGGTTGAACCAACTGGCGCGCACGACGGTCCAGTCGGCGCCGGAGTCCTTCAGCCGGTCCTCGGCCGCGGCGGCCGCTTCCTCACCGCGCCCCGACAGCAGCACCAGCCGGCGCGCCCCGGCGGCCACGGCCGCCTCCGCGAAGGCGCCGACCTGCTCGGCGGCCCCGGGGAAGGCGAGGTCGGGGTGGTAGGTGACGTACACCCGGTCCACGTCCCGCAGGGCCGGGCCCCAGGTGGCCGGCTCGTGCCAGTCGAAGGCGGGCTCACCGGTCCGCGAGCCGATCCGCACCGGCCGGCCCTGGAGCAGCAGCCGCTCCGCCACCCGCCGCCCGGTCTTGCCGTTGCCGCCGATGACCAGGGTCTTCTTCGTCTCGTTCGTGTTCGTCGTCATGGGACAAGTCAATCGCCGGACGGCGGGACACGACATGGCCCAGACGCTCGCCCGCATACGCGTGCGTCTACGTCACCCCTGCTTCTCGGCGAGGGTGTGCGCGACCAGGGCGTTGGCGTGTCCGTGCCCGAGCCCGTGCTCGCTCTTGAGCCAGGAGACCAGCTCCATGTGCCTGGTCAGGGGAGAGGTCCGGATCAGCTCCGTCCACTCCGCGACCGGGCGGCCGTACTTCTTCTCGATCGAGGGGAAGTAGCTGGCGGGGCCCTTCACCGGTGCGCTCATGTCGTCCATCTCGTCATGCTCCTCGTGGCTGTTCCCTGGGGACGGCTCCCGTCCCCACAGGGGTAGACCGGCGCCCGCCCGGAAACTCATCGCGGATCCGGAAGAATTTCCTTCCTCCCGTCTCCGCCCGGAACCACCCGGCATTCCGGATCTGTCGGACCCTCAGGACGCTCCGGTCCCGGGCATGTGATCCCATGATCCACATGACGAGGACTCTCTACCTGTTCTGCTCCGCCGCCCCGCCCGTCTTCGACGTGGCCCACGTGATCGAGGACGCCCAGTCGCGCGGCTGGAACGTCTGCGTGGGCCTGACCCCGGCGGCGGCGCGATGGGTGTCCGAGAGCCTCGACGGGCTCGCGGCCCTGACCGGCAACCCGGTGCGCTGGCAGTACAAGCTCCCCGGGCAGCCCGACGCGTGGCCGCCCGCGGACGCCGTGCTGTTCGCCCCGGCCACCTTCAACACCGTCAACGCCTGGGCGCTGGGCCTCACCGACCGGTTCACCGTCGGCGTCGCCGCCGAGGCCCTCGGCAAGGGCGTCCCGGTGGTCGCCATGCCCTGCACCAACGCGGCGCTCGCCGCGCACCCCCAGTTCGAGCAGTCCCTCGCCGTGCTGCGCGGTGCGGGCGCCGAGCTGCTCTACGGCGAGGGCGGGTTCGTCCCCGGCCCGGCCGGCCCCGACGCCCCGCCGCACTTCCCGTGGCAGACGGCCCTGGACGCGGTGGACCGGGCCGCCGCCGAGCGGGCCTCCTGACCGCGCCTACTCCCCCGTGACCCCGTCGATCGCCTCGCGCAGCAGGTCGGCGTGCCCGTTGTGCCGGGCGTACTCCTCGATCATGTGGGCCAGGATGTAGTGCAGCGAGTACGGCTGGTCGCCGAAGTGCCCCCGCACGTCCAGGGATTCGGCGGCCGCCACGATCTTCCGCGACCGCTCGCAGGTCTCCTCCCAGATCCGGAACGACTCGGCGGGGTCCGCGTCCTCGACGTGGAACTCCGTCCACTCGCCGGCCTCGTTCTTCGGGAAGTACCCGCGCACGTCCTCGTCGGCCAGGACGTTGCGGAACCAGCCGCGCTCCACCTCCGCGAGGTGGCGCACGAGCCCCAGCAGGCTCAGCCCGGACGGCGGGACGGCCTTGCGCCGCAGCTGCTCGTCGGTCAGACCCGCGCACTTCATCCGCAGGGTGTCCCGCTGCCACTGCAGGACGCTGGTCAGGGTGGCCCGTTCGTCGCCCACCAGCTCGGGCGGGGTGCGCAGCTCATCACTCATCAGCCGATGATCACACCACCCCCCACATCCCCCTCGCCCCTTTCCACATCCTGGACACCCCGCCCCGCCTCAGACCGCCGCCCGCCGCCGCGCCCCCGCCAGCGCCCGCACGCCCTCCAGGCTGCTCCCGTACCCGGGCCGCCACCCCAGCTCCCGCCGGGCCTTGGCGTTCGACAGCCGCAGGTCGGTGCCCATGATGGCGTGCGCGAGCGGCGCCGGCCGCAGCACCCACAGCGGCACCGCCATCGGCGCCGGCGCCCCGAAGGCCTCCGCCACCGCCCGCATGTGCCCGCCCCAGCCGACCGGGGCGTCGTCGGCGACGTTGTACGCCTCGCCCGCGCGCCCGGCGTCCACCGCCAGGGCCACCGCCCGCGCCGCGTCCGCCACGTCGACCCAGCTCAGCTCCCGCCCCCGGTCGGCGACCACGGGCAGCCTGCGCCCCCGCAGCAGCGGCACCAGGTGGCCGTCGGTGACGCCCTCCCCGTAGAAGAGCCCGAACCGCAGGCTCACGCCCTCGATGCCGTCGGCGGTGAACGCCAGCTCCTCCTTGGTCCGCATCGCGCCGACGTGCCGCTCCAGCCAGACGTCCGTGCCGCGCGGCCCGAAGCCGTCGTCCTCACCGATCAGCGCCCCGCCGTGGTCCCCGTACCCGTAGCCGAACATCATCGACTCGACGACGAACCGCCGCGCCCCCGTCTCCCGGGCGGCCGCCAGCAGGTTCGCCGTGCCCTCGGTGCGCAGCCGGTTGGTGCCCGCCATGTCCTGGTGGCGTGCCATGGTCTTGCCCGAGAGCGCGGTCGCCGCGTGCACGACGACGTCGAAGCCCCGCCCGTCGACGGCCCGCAGCAGCCCCTCCCGGTCGAGCAGGTCGGCCCGTACGTCCATCTCAGCGCCCCGGCCGAGCCCCTCGACCTCGTGGCCCGCGGCGCGCAGCGCCGACTCCGTCCGCCGTCCCAGCACCCCGCTCGCGCCCGCCAGCAGTACCCTCATGGCCGTCCTCCTCCGAAGTGGTCTCACCCGGAGGACAGACGGGCCCGGCCGGACGTGACACCTTCCCGGAGCCGATCCGAGGAACTTCCCCGCTACGCCGCGTAGAGGTCGAAGGTGGATCCCCGCTTGGGGCCCGCCACCACGTCCAGCGCCGGGTCCACCTTGAGCATCGCCTGGTGCAGCCGCTGGAGCTGCGGGGACGGTTCGACGCCCAGTTCCCCGATCAGCCGTCCGCGCATCCGCCGGTACACGTCCAGCGCGCCGGCCTGCCGTCCGGACCGGTACAGCGCCACCATCAGCTGCGAGTGCAGCCCCTCGTGCCGGGGGTGGCGGGCGGCCAGTTCGGTGAGCTCGGCGAGGAGTTCGGTGTGGCGTCCGAGCCGCAGGTCGGCGTCGATCCGCCGTTCGACGGTGCCGAGCCGGCTCTCCTCCAGCCGCATGACCTCGATCTCCAGGACCGGCCCCACCCGTACGTCGACCAGCGCGGGCCCCTGCCACAGCGCGAGCGCCTCGCGCAGCAGGGCGGCCGCGCCCTCGTCGTCACCGCCGTCGAAGGCGGTCTGTCCCCGGGCGACGAGCCCTTCGTACACGTGGGCGTCGACGGCCTCGGCCGGCACCTGGAGCAGGTACCCGCCGTGCCGGGTGGTGAGGACCTCCTTCGCGGCCCCGGGCCGTCCGGCGCCCATGGCCGTGCCGAGCCGCCGGCGCAGCTGGAGGATGTACGTCTGCAGGGTGGTCAGCGCGCTGTTGGGCGGCTCGTGCCCCCAGATCTCCTCCATGAGGAGGGGCACCGGCATCACCCGCCCGGGGTGCAGCGCGAGGAGGGCCAGGATCTGCCGCGGCTTGGACGCCGTCGGCACGATCGAGTCCCCGTCCACCTCGGCAGTCAGCGGACCCAGAACCTGAATTCTCACGGTCTCCCCCTCCGTACGTCGCTTCGCCCCGCTGTCCGCGCCCGGTCGGGCGCCTGCTCTCCCGCACGCCCGGGGGCGGTTTCCTAGACCCCGCTCCCGAGGAACCGGCGGCCGCGTTCCCCGTCCGCCGGCAGCCGCGTGTCGCGGGCCCGCGTCCGGTACTCCCGCGCCCGTTCGGCGCCCACGAGGCTCGGCAGCAGCAGCCCCCACAGGGCGGCCACCTTCCGCTGGAGCTCCGCGTAGGACAGCCCGGTCCCGGCCAGTACCTCGATGCCGCAGACCGCGGCGGCCACCAGCGCCTCGGCGCTCTCCCACCGGTCGGAGGCCGAACCCCCGTCACCGGCGGCGTCCCCGCCGTCGAGCCCGTCGAGCGACGGGTCCAGCGGCAGCTCGCCCGCGTCCCGCGCCATCCGCAGCAGTTCGCACACCGCCTCCAGCCACGCCCCGTGGAAGTCCACGGCGGGCGGCTGCTGTCCGGCGCACTCCTTGGTGATGCGGAAGCTCGCCGGGATCGCGGGATCCTCGTGCAGCGTCCGCGCCAGCCAGTGCGTGGTGTCGATCAGCGCCTGCAGGGGCGAGGCCCCGCTCTCCCGCAGCCCCCGGACCGCCTCGTGCAACAGGCCGCACCCGCGCTGTTGGACGGCGTCCGCGAGCTCGTCCTTCGAGGCGAAGTGAAAGTACAGCGCCCCCTTCGTCACCCCGGCCGCACCCGCGATCTCACCGAGCGTCGCGTTGGCGTATCCGTTGCGGTGGAACAACTCGGCCCCGGCGAAGACCAACCTCCTGCGGGTCCGCTCCGACCTTTCCTGCACCGCTCCGTCTCCTTCCGCCCCCGCTGCCGTTCCCTCCGGCCGTTCCCCGGCCGGCGCCGCCCGCTTCCGGCCGGCACCAGCCGCGCGGGTCAGGCCCGTACGAGCCGGTCGGCCCTCACTCCCGCTCCGGCGGCCGCCGCGGCCGCGGGCGCCTGCTTGCCGCCGACGCCGGCCTCCGGGCCGGCCATCAGGATCGACCGCTGCAGGCGGCGCAGGGTGGTCGACGGCTCCAGCCCCAGGTCCCGGACGAGCGTGGCGCGCAGCCGCTGGTACACGTCCAGCGCCTCGCCCCGGCGGCCCGAGCGGTGCAGGGCGAGCATGAACTGCCCGTGCAGGTTCTCGTGGGTGCGGTACCGGCTCACCAGTACCGTCAGTTCCGCCAGCAGCTCGCGGTGGCGGCCGAGCTTCAGGTCGGCCTCGATGCGCTGGTCGAGCGCGCACAGCCGGGTCTCCTCCAGGCGGCGCGTCTCCATGTCCAGCTGTACGCCGCCCTGTACGTCGGCGAAGGCGGGCCCGGACCACAGGGCGAGCGCCTCGCGCAGCCGCTGGGCGGCGACCGGGTGGTCACCGGCGTCGATCGCCCGGTAGCCCATGCCGGCCAGCCGGTCGAACTCGCGCACGTCGCTGGTGCCGCCGCCGCTGTTCAGCATGTAGCCGCCGGGCAGCGTGACGAGCACGTCCTTCGCGGTGCGCTCCCCGTCGTTGCCCTCCAGGGCGGTGGCGATCAGCGCGCGCAGCTGGAGGACGTACGTCTGCAGCGTGGTGCGGGCACTGCGCGGGGGCATCGTCCCCCACAGCTCCTCTATCAGCGCCGAGACCGGGACGACCTGGTCGGCGTGGAGGGCCAGGAGTGCCAGGACCTGCCGGGGCTTGGGGGCGGTGGGCGTGATGGAGATTCCGTTCTCCCGCACGGCGAGTGCGCCCAGTACATCGATGTCCACGTCGTACTCCCCTGTCCTTTGGATGAGTCGCAAGAGTCAGTAGAAAACAGGCCGGACGGTTTGTCAATACAAAACCGGGCAGCCAGTCTTGACTCTGGCGAGATCTCTAAGCCGCTCAGCAAACCCACTTGACCTGGGCTTTTACCGGTTACGCAGCCACCCATGGCAACGCAGGGCCTCTCAGCCGCCTCGCAGCAGTAGCCATATAACACCCTCAGGGGCTCAAAAATCAAACCAGTCAGTCTGTTTCATTGTCCTCGGATGCCTCCGCGAGGACCGCAGCCACCGCCTCGTCGCGAGCGATCCCCGGCAGGACCACGGTCCAGATCCGGGTCAGGAGCTGCCGTGCGCTGCGTCCGGGCTCGACACCCGCGAGCCCCTCCAGCCCGACCGTCACCGCCACCACCAGCCGAGTCGCCTCCAGCGGGGACACCCCCTCGGCCAGCTGCCCCGCCCGCTCGGCGGCGACCAGCAACTCCGCGGCCCACAGCCGCCACTGCCGGCGCAGGTCCATCCGGCTGCTGTGCCCGGTGTCCGCGCACAGCGCGAACGCGGCCCTCACGACGATGTCCTCGGCCAGCAGCGCCAGCATCGTGTACGTGGACCCGACCAGCACCCGCAACGGCCCGTCGGCGTTGCCGCGTCGGTCCTGGGCCGCGGCCGCCTCCCGCAGCGTCCGCGCGGCCCGCTCCTCCACGGCCAGGGCGAGGGAGGTCTTCCCGTCGAAGTGGAAGTGCAGGGCGCCGGAGGTCACTCCGGCCCGCCGGCTGATCACGGCGATCGACGCGGCGGTGAACCCCTCCTCGGCGAACACCTCCGCGGCGGCGCGCACCAGCGATTCCCTCGTGCGTGCCGCACGTTCCTGCTTGACCATGGGGGGCTCTCCACACCGCATCCGCCGCATCAGCGGTCCGCCGCGCGGAATGGGATACGTGGCGTGGCGTCCTGCGCCACAGTCGGGTCCCCCGCCGGAGCCGGACCGGACTCCCACCGGAGCACCACCCCCCGTTAACGCCGCCAACACCCGCCCTTGCCCCGAACTCCCCCAGACCGGCCCAACCCCACCCCCCAACCCATTAACGCCGTTAACACTCCCCCACCCCGGGGACCCCCGCCCCCAACCATTAACGCCGTTAACGCCCGCCCCCGGCCCCACCCCACACGACACCACCGCGCAAGCACCGGCTGCCACTCCGTCTACGCAGCACCGTTAACGGCGTTAACGCCGTTAACGCCACCCACCGCCCCGACGCCGTCGACACCCCACCACCGTCAACACCGTCACCCCTCCCACGCCCGGCCACCACCCGCCCCCAACCGCCGACGCCCCACCACCCCAGGGCCCCCAACCGTTAACGCCGTTAACGCCCCTCACCCCGCCGCCGCTCCCCGCACAAACACCGCCCCCACACCCCACCCCACACACAAAAGGCGGTGGCATCCACCGCCACCGCCACCGCCACCACCCCAACACCCAACCTCAGCCCCCGACCCGCCGCTCCACCAGCAGCCCGACCCCGTCGAGGATCCGCTCCAGCCCGAACTCCAGCCCCTGGTCCTGCCCCCCGTGCCGCGCGATGGACCCCAACGCCACCGCCAGCGCCGGATACTCCTCCCCCCGCTCGGCCACCACCGCCGCGAGTACGGCCCCCAGCTCGGCGTCCACACCTGCCGTACCGTCCGCCCCCCGCTCCTGTCCGGCGATCCCCCGCACGTGCCCGGTCAGCAGCACCACCACGTCCATGGCCTCCGCCCCGCTCAGCCCGCGCCCCTCCAGCGCGGCCAGCGCCCGCTCCAGCCACCCGACCTCCCGCGGCCCCAACGCCCGCGCCCCCATGGTCGCGTCCAGCAGCCACGGATGCTCCCGGTACCCGGCCAGCAGCTCCCGCGTCCACACCCCGAGCCGCTCACGCCAGCCACCCCCGGCCGCCGCCAGCGCGGAGTCCAGCCCGGCGCCCGGGTCGGGCAGGGCCGCCTCCACCATCAGCGCGACGAGCTCGGCCTTGCCCGGCACGTACCGGTAGAGGGCCATCTTGGTGACCCCCAGCTCCCCGGCCACCCCCTGCATCGACACCCCGGCGAGCCCCGCCGCATCGGCGATCCCCACCCCCGCCCCCGCGATCTGCCCCAGGGTCAACCCCCGGCGCGGCCCCCGCGCCGGCGTCACGGGCGGCCCCCACAACAACCGCACCACCGCACCCCACGCCCCGTCCGCCACCGCCCGCTCCCCTCACCCGAACACCAAAACGGCGTCCACCGTACACAACACGTTCCGACGTCCAACGGCTCAGGCCCCACCGACCACAAACCCACAGCACGACCCACGCTCACACCCGGGCCAGGAACTCCCGGTACCAGGGGGCGGCCTCGTCCAGGCAGGTCAGCGGGCCGGGCCCGGGCGGGCAGTCTGCGGCGTCCCAGACCGGGGCGCTGTCATACCAGTGGTCCTGCGCGACGAGCTTGAACTGGCTGGGCCCCACCCGGCAGCCCGAGGCCGCCATCCGCTCCAGGCATTCGGCCTCGCTGAGGTGCCCGTCCACGGGCGCGAGCACCCCCCGTTCGGTGAGTGCCCCCACCAGGTCGGCGGCCCTGACCGGCACGGGATGGCTGGCGTGCCAGACGCTCCCTCCGGCCGGACCCGCTCCGAGCGCGAGGCGGGCGATGAGCCGGGCGAGGTCCCTGACCGCCACCACCGACAGCAGGGCCCGTCCGCCCTCCCACAGCGCTCCGGTCGCGCCCAGGAGCTGGTCCAGGGCCGGGACGAGCCAACGGTCCCCGGCCCCGATCACCAGACCGGGCCGCAGCACCACCGCCCCCGCGGCCAGCGCCGGCCCCTCCCCGGGGGGGGGGGGGGGGGGCGGCGGGGGGGGGGGGGGGGGCCGGCGGCTCAAAACCCCCCCCGGGGGGGGGCCCCCCCCGGGGGGGGGGGGGGGCGGGGGGGGGGGGGGGGGGGGGGCCCCCCCCCCGGGGAACGGGCGAAGGGCGGGTAGGGGACACCGCAGGCCCCCCACCGATGAGTTCCGCGGCCGCGGACGGTCATCCACCCGTGCAGACCACAACCCTGGCCCTGGAGGGCCCCCGGCCGGACGTCCCCGCGCTCTGCGCCCGCGTCGGCGAGGCCTGCCGCGCCGGCCCCCGCGAGATCGTCTGCGACGCGAGGGCGGCCGGCCCGCCCACCCTCGCCACCGTCGACGCCCTGGCCCGCATGGCCCTCACCGCCCGCCGCCACCGCGCCCCCTTCAGGGTCAGCGGCGCGACCCCCGCCCTGCGGGCCCTACTCCACCTCGTGGGCCTCGTCGAGCTCCTCGGGCAGCCCGAACAGCGGGAACCACCGGGCGGTGTCCAGGAAGGCGTTCAGGCCGACGATCCGGCCCCCTGAGACCTCCAGCACCTGCAGCGCCCACGGCACGTGCCCCGGCCGCCCGTCCTCGCGCGGACGGTACTGCCCGAAGGCCGGCAGCCCGTTCGCCGTGGTCGGTATGAGGCGCGAGCCCTTGCACCCGATGCCCTGGTTCAGATGCCAGGCCGCGATGTCCCGCGGCCCCCGCAGCCACAGGTCGAACGGCGGCATCGAGAGCACCGCGTCCTCGTGCAGCAGGGCGGTCAGCCGGGTGATGTCGTAGGCCTCGAAGGCGGACAGGTACTGCTCCAGCAGCCTCGTCTGCTCCGCGTCCAGCGGGTCCGCCGGATCGCTCGGCCGCAGGGCCTGCCCCGACAGGGTCGCCCGGGCCCGCTGGAGCGCGCTGTTCACCGAGGCCACCGTGGTCTCCAGGAGCCCGGCGACCTCGTCCGCCTTCCAGGCCAGCACCTCCCGCAGGATCAGCACCGCCCGCTGCTTCGCCGGCAGGTGCTGGAGCGCCGCCACGAACGCCAGCCGGACGGACTCCTTCGCCAGCGCCATCTCCGCCGGATCGGCGGTCTGCGGCAGCACCCGCCCGTCCGGCACCGGCTCCAGCCAGGTCACCTCCGGCCGCTCGTTGAGCACGGCGGACGCCTGGTGCTGCGGGGCGGTGAGGTCCATCGGCCGGGCCCGCTTCTTCCCGGCGTTCAGCAGGTCCAGGCAGACGTTCGTGGCGATCCGGTACAGCCACGACCGCAGCGAGGAGCGGCCCTCGAACCTCGCGTACGACCGCCAGGCGCGCACGTACGTGTCCTGCACCGCGTCCTCGGCGTCGAAGGCCGAGCCGAGCATCCGGTAGCAGTACCCGGTCAGCTCGACCCGGTAGCGCTCCATCGCCGCGTCGAGCTCCGGGTCGAGCTCCGAAGAGGTGGTCGCGAGGTCGCTCATGGCTGCCGTCCCCCAGGGTGTCGTCCGTCACCTCGGAAACTACCGGAGGGGTCTGACAACGGCAGCCGGAGCGCCGCGCGGCCTGTCAGGTCAGGTGCGGCCTGTCAGGTCAGGTGCCGGGCTTGCGCCCGTACACGAACACGTCCTCGCCGTTGGACAGCATGTTCCAGTACGCCTTCGCGTCGGCCGTCGTCATGTTGACGCAGCCGCCCGAGCCCGGCGGGTTCCACATGCTCTTGGTCACCGAGTGGAAGGCGATGCCCCCGTCGAAGAACTGCGCGTACGGCATCGCCACGTTGTAGATCGTCGACCAGTGGTTGATGTTGCGGTAGTAGATCTTCTTCAGCCCGGTCCGCGTCGGGGTCTCCGCCTTGCCGGTGCGCACCGCCACCGGCCCGTACTTCAGCGTCGCCCCGTCCTGGATCCAGCTCAGCTGCCGGGTCAGGTCGACGCAGGCGATCCGCCCCAGGTTGGTGGGGCACTGCCCCGCCGCGTTCGGGTTCTTCCCGGCCGCCCGCTGCGCCAGCATGATGCTCATCGTCTGCCAGGTCAGCGGCCCCGCGTACCCCATCGTCGGGGTGATCCCGTGGGTGGCCTGGAAGGACTGGATGGCCGTGCAGTCGGCCGCCGACTGCACCCCGTCCACCGGCCGCCCCAGGAACTGCTCCACCTGCCGCTGGTACGGCCCCGTCGTCACGTTGCACGAGGCGGCGGCCTCGGCGGCCTGCGCCGCCCCGCCCCCCACGACCACCATCGGCGCCGCCAGCGCCAGCGCCCCGCCGAACACCATCGCGGCCCGCCGCCGCGCACGCACGCGTATCCCCGCCATCGGTCCTCCCCTGCGGCACCCGCACCGTGGGGGCGCCGATGCCTCCCACGCTAGAGCGACTCGCGCACGCCGCACAGGGGTCGGACGGGACTTCAGCGCGCCGCCGCCGCCGCGCCCGGCAGCCGCCGCTCCACGCGGGCCGCGTGCGAGCCGTACAGGGTGATCGAGACGACGCCCAGCACCGCCAGCAGCGCGATCCCGACCGTCGCCGCCCACCCCGAGGCGTGGTAGGCCAGCGCGCCCAGGGTGCCGCCCGCGCTGGAGCCCAGGTAGTACGCGGACTGGTACAGCGCGGAGGCCTGCGCCCGGCCCGCCTTCGCCGTCCGGCTCACCGCCGCCGAGGCCACCGCGTGCCCCGCGAAGAACCCCGCCGTGATCAGCACCAGGCCCGGCAGGATCAGCCACAGCGAGTCGGCGAGCGACAGCAGCAGCCCCAGTGCCGTCGTGGTCACCGCCAGGTACAGCGCGCCGCGCCGCCCCGTCCGCGCCACCAGCTGCCCGGCCGCCGCCGAGGAGGCCGTACCCACCAGGTAGACCAGGAAGATCGAGCCGACCACGCCCTGGCCCAGCGAGAAGGGCGCCTCCACCAGCCGGTAGCCGATGACCGTGTACACGGCCCCGAAGACCGTCATGAACAGCGCGCCGATCCCGTACAGCCGCAGCAGCAGCGGATCCCGCAGGTGCCCGGCGACCGTACGGCCCACCGCGCGCGGGTTCAGCGAGGCCGGGCGGAAGAACCGCGCCCGGGGCAGCAGCACCAGGAAGGCCACCGCGCAGGCCAGCGCCATCACGCCGACGGCCAGCAGCCCGCCCCGCCAGCCCCACAGCTGGGCGCCCCAGCCGGTGACGATGCGGCCGCTCATGCCGCCGATCGAATTGCCGGCCACGAACAGGCCGATCGCCCCGACCAGCGCCTTGGGCCGGACCTCCTCCGCCAGGTACGCCATCGCGGAGGCGGGGATCCCGGCGATCGCCGCACCCTGCACGGCGCGCAGCGCCACCAGCCACTCCAGGTTCGGCGCGAACGGCACCAGCAGGCCGATGCCGACGGCCACCACCATCGAGCAGGTCATCATCCGGGTCCGCCCGAACCGCTCGGACAGCGCGCTGAGCGGCAGCACGAACAGGGCGAGCGCCCCGGTCGCCGCGGACACCGTCCAGCTCGCCTGACCGGCCGTCACGCCGAAACCGGCGGAGACCGCGGGCAGCAGGGCCTGGGTGGAGTAGAGGAGGGCGAAGGTCGCCAGCCCGGCGGCGAAGAGCGCGAGGCTCATCCGGCGGTAGCCGGGGAGGCCGGGGGAGAGGGGCTCGGGGGACGACGGGGTGGAGGCACCCGGGATGACGGGTGCCCCGGTATGAGCGGGAGGCATACGTCGAAAGTAGGCCCCTGTTTTTCATGCGTCCAATGCACAAACGGGCGATAATCAATCCACCCGCGCATCACCCCAGCCCAGGGCCTCGGATATCAATGAACCGTTACGAAGAAGACATGGCCGTGACACAAGGCCTGGCCCCCCGCCTCGCCCAGTTCGTCGCCGTCGCCCGGCACGAGCACGTCACCCGCGCCGCCCAGGAGCTGGGCGTACCCCAGTCCACCCTGTCCCGGGCGATGGTCCGCCTCGAACAGGACCTGGGCGTCTCGCTGTTCGCCCGCAAGGGCCGCACCGTCGCCCTCACCACCGCCGGCCGCACCTTCCTCGCCTCCGCCGAGGAGGCCCTCGCGGGCATCGCCCGCGCCGCCGGCTCCGTACAGCAGGACGCCGACCCCGGCTTCGGGAAGGTCGCCTTCGGCTTCCTGCACACCCTGGGCCCCGAGACCGTCCCCGGCCTGATCCGCGCCTTCCGCGCCGACCACCCCCGCGTCCGCTTCGCCCTCGTCCAGAACTACGGCGAGGCCATGCTGGAGAAGCTCCGCGCCGGCGAACTCGACCTGTGCCTCACCTCGCCCGTCCCCGACGCCCCCGACCTGGTGGCCCGCCGCCTCGACGAGCAGCGGCTGCGCCTGGTGGTCCCGGACGACCACCGCCTCGCGGTCCGCAAGCGCATCCGCCTGGCCGAGGCCGCCGAGGAAACGTTCGTCACCCTGGAGGCCGGCTACGGCCTGCGCCGCATCACCGACGACCTGTGCGCGGAGGCCGGCTTCACCCCGAAGGTGGCCTTCGAGGGCGAGGAGGCCGAAACCCTGCGCGGCCTGGTCGCGGCGGGCCTGGGCGTCGCCCTGCTCCCCCCGCCCCCGGTCCCGCGCCCGGGCGTGGTCGAACTGACCGTGACGGCCCCGCGCGCGGTCCGCGAGATCGGCGTGGCCTGGCTGGACGGCCACCCGGACACCCCGCCGGTGGCCGCCTTCAAACGCTTCCTCCTCTCCCGCCGGGGCCGCCTCATCCCCGAACTGGAACCCCCGGCCTAACCCTGCCCGCGCCCCTCCTCCTCCCCCTCCCGGCACCCGGCCGCCGCCGACAGCAAGTACCCGGCCTGGAAGCGGGACTTGGCGCCCACCGCGCGCATGATTTCCGCGATGTGCCGCTGGCAGGTGCGCTCCGACATGCCCAGGCGGCGGGCGATGACCTTGTCCTCCAGGCCCTCCGACAGGAGCCGGACGATGGTCTGGCGGAGTTCGTCCGAGAGGGACTTCGCGGCCTCCGGGCTCACCGTCGTCGGGAAGGGGCTGGCGCCCAGCCAGGAGCGTTCGAAGGCGGCCGTCATGAAGTGGACGACGCTCGGCTCGCGGACCAGCAGGGCCGCGCCCTGGCGGTCCGGGACGGACATCAGGCCGGTGCGGGCGTCGAAGATCAGCATCCGCATCAGGCCGTCGCCCAGGGTCCGCACCTGCGCCCCCAGGGCCGTCACCCGCTCCACGTACGCCGCGGTCGGACGGGAGTAGCGGGCCGTGTGCTGGTAGATGGTCCGCATCCGGACCCCGCGCGCCAGCAGGGACTCGTCCCGGCCGACCGCCTCCTCCAGGGTCTCCTGGGGGCGGCCGCCGCCCGGCTGGGAGGTCAGCAGCTCCTGCTCGCACCCCGCCACCAGCTCGGTGATCAGGCCCCGCACCGCCCCCAGGTCGGTCACCAGCTCCAGGCCGCCCGCCCCGCCGTCGTCCCGGTGCGCGCTGCCCGCCTCGTACGCCGGGACCAGCGCCTCCAGCCGCCCCCGCAGCCGGTCCATCTCGTCATGGGTCTCCCGTACGAGCAGCGCGAGCGGGGCCAGCGCCCGGGCCGCCGCCGCGCGCGGCGCGACCGCGCTCCAGCGCTCCGGGCCGTCGCCCGGGGCCCGCTGGAGCAGATGGGCGGCGGCCAGCTCCGTGACGGCCGCGCCCGCCCGGGCGCCCAGCGCGGCGGTGGCCTCGGCGGGGGTGAAGGCGTGGCGCTCCACCGCGAAGGCGTACAGGCGCCGCGCGGCAGGGCTCAGGTCGGATCCATCGGCTCCGTCGGCATCGACTGGCATATGCCTATTCGTCCCTGCCTGTGACCCTTTATAAACCCCTCGGGTTCCCGCAAGGCGACAAGTCGACGCCCCTATCCGGACGTCCCCCATATGCCGAACCGGCACAGTGGGGAGCACGGCGTGCCGGGGGCGGTCGCGCCGCATCCATCGGTGCCGTCCGACCGTGAGGGGGCGGAGCGGCAGGCACCGACGGACGCCGCGCGCCCGCCCCCGCCCCGCGAGACCGCCCTACCGCGGCTTCGCGTAGCTGCCGTACCCCGTCCAGTCCAGCGCCACGGCCCGCTCGTCGCCGACCACCCACGCGTCGTGCCCGGGCGCGATCATCATGAAGTCGCCGGGGCCGTACTCCTCCTCCTGCCCGTCGTCCATGACGACGTGGATCCGCCCGCTCAGCATGTAACCGGTGTGCGCCGACTCGCAGCTGTCGGTCCCGGCCAACGGCTTGATGTGCTCCGACCAGCGCCAGCCCGGCTCGAAGACCGCCCGTCCGACGGCCCCGTTCTCGGTCTCGATCACGTCCAGCCGGCCCTTGCCGTCCTCGAACGGCCGGGTCTCGTCGGCGCTGTCGAAGTTCCTCCGCACCATCGTGGCCATGGCCCATCGCCTCCCGGAGCGAAAACCGCCCAGAGTCCCCGAGTCCACTCCTCACTCTACGCGCGGGACGCCGAGCCGCACCGCCGGCCGGGCCCCGCCCTCACCCCCGCAGCGACCGCCCGAACCCCGAGGCCAGCGGCATCCGCAGCCCCAGCGGCGGCGGCGCCGCCAGCGCGTCCGCCACCGGCCGCGAGTACCGCCCCGAGAACATCGCGCCGAGGACGAAGTCCACCGCGAGCGCCACCACTTCCGCCCGGTGCTCCCGCAGCCCGTGCCCGTCGGAGTGCACCTCGAACCGGCAGGTAGAACGATTCGCCTTCTTCGCCCGGGCCGCCAGCCGGAAGGAGGTCTCCGGATCGCTGCGGGCGTCGTTCGTCCCGTGCACGATCAGCACCTGCCGCCCCGCGAGCTGTTTCACCGGTTCAGGGGACCCGCCGCGCAGCTCGTCCGGTAAGCAAGGGGCCAGCGCCAGCACCGCGTTGACGGCCCCGTGCCCCGCCGCCCGCAGCGCCGCCCGGCCCCCGGCGCCGTAGCCGGCCAGGCAGACCGGCACGTCCCCGTACCGGCGCAGCGCCTCGTCCGCCGCCCACCGCGCGGCCGCCTCCCGGTCCTGCGGGCCGTGCAGCACCGCGTGCGCCACCAGCCCCTCCGCCCCGCCCGCCCGGGCCAGTGCCCGCGCGAGCGGGCGCACCGGACCGGGGGACGTTCTGGACGCTCCCGGGAGCAGGAGGACCACACCACTGACCATCGAGTCCGAGCCGTTCGCGCCGGCCGCCCGCCCCAGGCGGGCCCCGCGCGCCGGCGGCGCATGCTGTGCCATGGCGGAACAGTCTCAGACCGGCAGGTGTATGCCACCCGTCCGTACGGTCTCTGTTACATATCGACGCCCGCCGCCGACGGGTTGCTCTACGCGCGTAGGAGTAGAGTGCCGGAATGACGAGCGAGACCACCGAAAAGCCCACCCCGGACCAGATCCGCCGCTCCCCGAAGGTGCTGCTGCACGACCACCTCGACGGTGGCCTGCGCCCCGGCACGATCATCGAGCTGGCCGCCGAGGTCGGCTACGACAAGCTCCCCGAGACCGACGCCGACAAGCTGGGCGTCTGGTTCCGCGACGCCGCCGACTCCGGCTCCCTCCCGCGCTACCTGGAGACGTTCGCGCACACCTGCGCCGTCATGCAGACGAAGGAGGCCCTCTTCCGGGTCGCCGCCGAGTGCGCCGAGGACCTGGCCGAGGACGGCGTCGTGTACGCCGAGATCCGCTACGCCCCCGAGCAGCACCTGGAGGCCGGTCTGAGCCTCGAAGAGGTCGTCGAGGCGGTCAACGACGGCTTCCGCGAGGGCGAGCGCCGCGCCAAGGCCAACGGCCACCGCATCCGCGTCGGCGCCCTGCTGACCGCCATGCGCCACGCGGCCCGCGCGCTGGAGATCGCCGAACTGGCCAACCGCTACCGGGACAACGGCGTCGTCGGCTTCGACATCGCCGGCGCCGAGGCCGGGTTCCCCCCCACCCGCCACCTCGACGCCTTCGAGTACCTCAAGCGCGAGAACAACCACTTCACGATCCACGCGGGCGAGGCCTTCGGCCTGCCGTCGATCTGGCAGGCCCTCCAGTGGTGCGGCGCCGACCGCCTGGGCCACGGCGTGAAGATCATCGACGACATCGAGGTCGCCGCCGACGGTTCCGTGAAGCTGGGCCGCCTGGCCTCGTACGTCCGGGACAAGCGCATCCCCCTGGAGATGTGCCCCACCTCGAACCTGCAGACCGCCGCGGCCGCCTCCTACGCCGAGCACCCGATCGGCCTCCTGCGCAAGCTGCACTTCCGGCTGACGGTCAACACCGACAACCGGCTGATGAGCGGCACCAGCATGAGCCGCGAGTTCGAGCACCTGGTCGACACCTTCGGCTACTCGCTCGACGACATGCAGTGGTTCACCGTCAATGCGATGAAGTCCGCGTTCATTCCTTTCGATGAACGACTGGCGATGATCAACGACGTGATCAAGCCCGGTTACGCGGAGCTGAAGTCCGAGTGGCTCTTCCGTCAGACCGCTTCCACCAGCGGATCTGTCTCGGCCTAGGCCACGGCATGACATTGCGGAAGCGCCCGGGAGAACCAATTCCCGGGCGCTTCCTCGTATTTGCGGATGTTTGCGGGACGGGGTTTGAAGTGACTAGTTTGCGGAGCCGCTCGATTCCCCGTCGCAAGGACGATTTTTCATGAAGCAGTCTGCTGCCAAGTCCCTCGGTGTCGCTGTCATTGGTGCCGCCCTCGCCGCGGGTGCCGCGGGTACCGCCTCCGCCTCGGCGCTCCCCACCCCGAACCTGACGGACGCCCTCGGCACCGTCACCAGCACCGCCAGCGCCGTCACCAACCAGACGGACCAGGCCCAGCAGGGCGGCCAGAGCGACCCCGCCGCCCCGGTCAGCCAGCTGCTCGGCGGCCTGCCCCCGCTGCCCGGCCTCGGCGGCTGATCCGCACCCCGGATTCGCACGCCCGCTCGCGTGGCGCACACCCCTTCGAGGCGGTGTGCGCCACGCGGCGCGGTGTGCCACGATCACCACCAACTGCCCGCCGACGCACGGGGTATGAGGTCCGGTCATGCGCATCACGGCACGTTTCAAGACGCCCGCGACGACGTTCGCGCTGCTCCCCGCCCTGTTCCTCGGGGCCGCCGGTTGCAGCAGCGGTACGGACGCCCCCGCGGCCGGCAAGAGCCCGGACCCCAAGGGTTCCGCGGCCGCCGCCCCCTCCGCCGGCGCGTCCGGCGCCTCCGGCGCCCCGGCCGGCTCCCCGGCCCCCAAGGCCAAGGACGCCCGCCTGGAGGCCTCCGCCTTCCAGCAGGGCGACCTCCCCGGCTACCAGGTCTCCGCGCAGGGCAAGAACCCCAATGCCCCCGACGGCCAGCCGCAGGCCGACAGGAAGGCCTGCCAGCCGCTCGCCGACATCATGGGCGACAAGCCCGACCCGGCCGCACACGAGACCGTCAACCGCGGCATCGGCTCCCAGAAGCAGGTCGGCCTCGCCGTCTCCGCCTCCGTCAGCTCCTACGACGAGGCCGACGCCAAGAAGGTCGTCTCCCGGCTCCGCGAGGCCGTCGCGGCCTGCGGCTCCGGCTTCACCGCCACCATCCAGAAGCAGACCGGCACCTACCGGGACGTGAAGGCGGTCCCGTTCAAGACCTCCGGTGACGAGAGCGTCAGCTGGACCACCACGGCCTCCGCCCAGGGCGTCTCGGCCCAGGTCCACCTGGTCGTCGTCCGCCAGGGCGCCACCGTCGTCCGGCTGATGGCCCTCAACGTGGCGGGCGCCGGCCAGAAGGCGGCCGTTCCGCAGGAGGTCGCCGACAAGCAGCTGGAGAAGGTCCGGAAGGCCGGTTGACCACGGCCTCAGCGCGACTCGATCACCAGCCGGTCGATCACCAGGCGGTGTTCGCCGCGCCGACCCCGGACTTCTCGTTCGGGATCAGCACCCACAGCGCGAGGTAGATGAGGAACTGCGGGCCCGGCAGCAGGCAGGACAGCAGGAAGATGAGCCGCATCGTGCGGGCCTTCATTCCGTACCGCCTGGCCAGTCCGGCGCAGACGCCGCCGATCAGCCGTCCGTCACGGGGGCGGGTCAGCGCGCTCATGGTGTTCTCCTTCGTATCGGGATTCGCGCGCTTTCCTTTTTTCTTGCTCGGCGCGATGAATCAATATTCGCGCGGTACCGCCGACAGGACGTCGGTCCACGGGCCGAGCCCGACCCTGGGAATTCTCGGGGTGCTCCCCTGAGGAGCGGCGTCGGGGGAGGTCAGGGGCCTGCGCAGGCGGGCCCGCAGCGCCGGTACGACCGCCACGTGCACGATCACCACCCCGGCGGTGTTCAGCAGCAGGGCGTCCACGTCCAGTACCCGCCCGGGGACCGCCGTCTGGAGCATCTCGATGCTCAGCGAGATCAGTACGGCCGCGGCCGCCGTCCGCGCCAGCGAGGACCACGCGGCCAGCGGTCCGGCCGCCAGCCGGCCCCCGGCCAGCGGCAGCAGCACCCCCAGCGGGGCCAGCAGCGCCAGCCCCTCGCCGATCCGCCGCGCGGCCTCCAGGGGCCCCATCGCCAGGTCGGCCCGGATCCCCTCCAGCGGGGTCAGGTTCGCGGCCGCCGCC
Source organism: Streptomyces sp. NPDC089915 (assembly GCF_040684675.1). NCBI lineage: Bacteria > Bacillati > Actinomycetota > Actinomycetes > Kitasatosporales > Streptomycetaceae > Streptomyces > Streptomyces sp. NPDC089915. The sequence goes on from NZ_JBFBGN010000062.1 coordinate 28,949, forward strand.
CATGGCACGTCCAGGGGGCTCAGGGTGAGCCATCCGACGACCATCAGATGCGCGGCCAGCAGGGCCCCGATCAGGAGCCGGGGACGGACCGGGAGCTGTGTGGCGGTGGCGGCGCTGCCGCTGCCCTCATGACGGTGCACACCAGCGAGGACGCCGCCCCCGGCGGCGGCGGTTCCGGTCAGCCCGCACCCGAAAGGGGACGGATGCCCTATCCGACGGCCAGCAGCACGGCCAGGGCCACCGCGCCCACGACCGCCGGGACGATGATCTCCCAGGCCCACCGCACGGAGACCGGCCCCTGTGCGCCCGGCCGGCCGGCCCCGCGCTCGGCCAGCTCAGTCAGCTCGTCCACGGCCTTGTCGGCGGAGGCCCGGGCCACGGGCGAGGACGCGGGCCCCTTGCCCCCCGTCCCGGCGGCGCCCCCGGCGCCCGGCGCCTCGCGCCGGCCGGCCGAGCGGTTCGCCTTCTTGCGCTCGCGCAGCGACACCGGCACCGACCACAGCTGGTACTTCTCCCCGTCCGCCAGCACCTCCGCCGAGTACCCGGCGCGCACCGCGTCGACGATCCCCCAGGGCAGCTCGATGATCCGGAAGGGGTTGCGCACCCGCATCCGGTCCTCGTTCGCGAAGACCGCCGGCCGGATGGTGAACGCCACCGTCAGCGGCACGGCGCACAGCGCGGCCGCGAGCCCGATCCACCGGCCGTCGCCCACGCCGCGCACGACGGCGTCCCCGCACAGCCACACGATCATCGCCAGGATCAGCACCCCGGTGACGACGGCCATGGGGGAGCGGTAGACGCGATCGGCGTACGCCGGCTCATGGGGGGAGGGTGTGCTCATGCCGCCGATTGTGCCGCATGCCCGCCCCGGGGCCACCGGTGCAGGGGAGCCGGGTGCACCGATGGCGGATGTCACGCCCAGATGTGCACGAGGGGGGTGACAGGTCGCTACGCGCGTAGATATGCTCATCTGGTGACCATGCCCACCACCCTCACCGCATTCGCTGACGTGACGACGTCCGACAGCGCGCTGCGCCGCTTCCTGCACGGGCTGCCCGGCGTCGACGCAGTCGGACTGGAGGCCCGCGCGGCCTCCCTCGGCACCCGCTCGATCAAGACGACGGCCAAGGCGTACGCCATCGACCTGGCCATCTCGATGATCGACCTGACGACGCTCGAGGGTGCGGACACCCCGGGCAAGGTCCGGTCGCTCGCCGCCAAGGCCGTCAACCCCGACCCCCTGGACCGTACGACGCCCACGACCGCCGCGGTCTGCGTCTACCCCGACATGGTGGCCACCGCCAAGGCGGCCCTGAACGGCGCCGACGTCAAGGTCGCCTCCGTCGCCACCGCCTTCCCGGCGGGCCGCGCCGCCCTGCCGGTCAAGCTGGCCGACACCCGTGACGCCGTCCTCGCCGGCGCCGACGAGATCGACATGGTCATCGACCGTGGCGCCTTCCTCGCCGGCCGCTACCTGGAGACCTACGAGCTGATCAAGGCCGTCAAGGAGGCGTGCGTCCGCGAGGACGGCACCGCCGCCCGGCTGAAGGTCATCTTCGAGACCGGCGAGCTGTCGACGTACGACAACATCCGCCGCGCCTCCTGGATCGGCATGCTCGCGGGCGCCGACTTCATCAAGACCTCCACCGGCAAGGTCGGCGTCAACGCCACCCCCGCCAACACCCTGCTCATGCTCGAAGCCGTCCGCGACTTCAAGGCGCAGACTGGAATCCAGATCGGCGTGAAGCCGGCCGGCGGCATCCGGACCACCAAGGACGCCATCAAGTTCCTGGTCCTGGTCAACGAGACCGCGGGCGAGGACTGGCTGACGAACGAGTGGTTCCGTTTCGGCGCCTCCAGCCTGCTGAACGACCTGCTCATGCAGCGCCAGAAGCTGAGCACCGGGCGTTACTCCGGACCCGACTACGTGACGGTGGACTGATCACCATGGCCTCTCTCTTCGAGTACGCACCGGCTCCCGAGTCCCGCTCGGTCGTCGACATCGCCCCCTCCTACGGGCTCTTCATCGACGGCGAGTTCACCGACGCCGCCGACGGCAAGGTCTTCAAGACCGTCAGCCCCTCCAGCGAGGAGGTCCTGGCGGAGGTCGCCCAGGCCGGCGCCGCCGACGTCGACCGCGCCGTCAAGGCCGCCCGCCGCGCCTTCGAGAAGTGGTCCGCGCTGCCCGGCTCCGAGCGCGCCAAGTACCTCTTCCGCATCGCCCGGATCATCCAGGAGCGCAGCCGCGAGCTGGCCGTCCTGGAGACCCTGGACAACGGCAAGCCGATCAAGGAGACCCGCGACGCGGACCTCCCCCTGGTCGCCGCGCACTTCTTCTACTACGCGGGCTGGGCCGACAAGCTCGACCACGCGGGCTACGGCGCGAACCCGCGCCCGCTCGGCGTGGCCGGCCAGGTCATCCCGTGGAACTTCCCGCTGCTGATGCTCGCGTGGAAGATCGCCCCGGCCCTCGCCACCGGCAACACCGTCGTCCTCAAGCCGGCGGAGACCACCCCCCTCTCGGCACTGTTCTTCGCGGACATCTGCCGCCAGGCCGGTCTCCCCAAGGGCGTCGTCAACATCATCCCCGGCTACGGGGACGCGGGCGCCGAACTCGTCGCCCACCCCGACGTCAACAAGGTCGCCTTCACCGGCTCCACCGCGGTCGGCAAGGCCATCGCCCGCCAGATCGCCGGCACCGACAAGAAGGTCACCCTGGAGCTGGGCGGCAAGGGCGCCAACATCGTCTTCGACGACGCCCCCGTCGACCAGGCCGTCGAGGGCATCGTCAACGGCATCTTCTTCAACCAGGGCCAGGTCTGCTGCGCGGGCTCCCGCCTCCTGGTCCAGGAGTCGATCCACGACGAGCTCCTCGACTCCCTCAAGCGCCGCCTGAGCACCCTGCGCCTGGGCGACCCGCTCGACAAGAACACCGACATCGGCGCGATCAACTCCGCCGAGCAGCTCGCCCGGATCACGGCCCTGGCCGACACCGGCGAGGCCGAGGGCGCCGAGCGCTGGTCCCCGGCCTGCGAGCTGCCCTCCTCCGGCTACTGGTTCGCCCCGACGCTCTTCACGAACGTCACCCAGGCGCACACCGTCGCCCGCGACGAGATCTTCGGCCCGGTCCTGTCCGTGCTCACCTTCCGCACCCCGGACGAGGCCGTCGCCAAGGCCAACAACAGCCAGTACGGGCTGTCCGCCGGCATCTGGACGGAGAAGGGCTCCCGCATCCTCGCGGTCGCGAACAAGCTCCGCGCGGGCGTCGTCTGGGCCAACACGTTCAACAAGTTCGACCCGACCTCGCCCTTCGGCGGCTACAAGGAGTCGGGCTTCGGCCGCGAGGGCGGCCGCCACGGCCTGGAGGGCTACCTCGATGTCTGAGTCTTCTGCGACCCGTCTGGGCGTCTTCAAGACCTACAAGCTGTACGTCGGGGGCAAGTTCCCCCGCTCCGAGAGCGGCCGGGTGTACGAGGTGAGCGACTCGAAGGGGAAGTGGCTGGCCAACGCCCCGCTGTCCTCCCGCAAGGACGCCCGTGACGCGGTCGTCGCCGCGCGCAAGGCCTTCGGCGGCTGGGCGGGCGCCACCGCGTACAACCGCGGCCAGATCCTCTACCGCATCGCCGAGATGCTGGAGGGCCGCCGGGACCAGTTCGTCCGCGAGGTCGGCGAGGCCGAGGGCCTGTCCAAGTCCAAGGCGGCGGCCGTCGTCGACGCGGCCATCGACCGCTGGGTCTGGTACGCGGGCTGGACCGACAAGATCAGCCAGATCGCGGGCGGGGCCAACCCCGTCGCGGGCCCGTTCTTCAACCTCTCCACCCCGGAGCCGACCGGCGTTGTCACGGTCGTGGCCCCGCAGGAGTCGTCCTTCCTGGGCCTGGTCTCGGTGATCGCCCCGGTGATCGCGACGGGCAACACCGCCGTCGTCATCGCCAGCGAGAAGGCCCCGCTGCCCGCCCTCTCCCTGGGCGAGGTGCTCGCCACCTCCGACCTGCCGGGCGGCGTCGTCAACATCCTCTCCGGCAAGGCCGCCGAGATGGGCCCGCACCTCGCGGCCCACCAGGACGTCAACGCGATCGACCTCGCGGGCGCGGACACGGCCCTCGCCAAGGAGCTGGAGATCGCCGCGGCCGACAACCTCAAGCGCGTCCTGCGTCCACAGCCTGTGGACGACTGGGCCGCCGACCCGGGCACGACGCGCATGACGGCGTTCCTGGAGACCAAGACCGTCTGGCACCCCACCGGGTCGCTGGGCTCGGGCGGCTCCTCCTACTAGGACCCCGCCCCACCAGGACCCCGCCCCACCAGGGCCCCGCCCCACCAGGGCCCCGCCCCACCAGGGCCCCGCTCCACCAGGGCCCCGCGTGAACCGGCCCCGGCAGCAAACCCCCGTGCTGCCGGGGCCCTCGCGCGTCCGCCGCCGCTACGGCTTCGGGAGCACCGGCCCCAGCAGCGACGAGACCGCCGCCCCCGGGACCTCCTTCACCGACGGCCCCTGCGTCAGCACCCCCGTCACCATCGTGGTGCCCACCGCCGGGAAGTCGGCCACCTTCGTGCCGACCCCGTTGTCCAGCGGGTCCACCCCGGTGTGGGCCAGCGGGTTCACCTTCAGGTTCGCGATCGGGTCGACGACCCCGGCGACGGCCGCCGCCGGGTCCAGCTCCCCGGCCTGGGCCCCGCCGGCCGCCATGGCCAGGGCCGCGCCGGCCATGGAAAGGGTCAGTCCGGCCGAGCGGAGCCGCTTGGAAGAGGAGTCGGAGGCTGCGTGACGTGCCATGGTTCCCGCCTGTGGTCGTAGTCGCGTGCGCACACAGCGTAGTCGAGGAGGGTTCCGGGATTCCAACCCGCCGTGTGAGACCGGTCGCAGGGCCTGTCGGCAGTGTGTCGATACGCCGGGTCATGCCTCACACTGGTCTCCCGTGAGCTGTTCATCTCCCCTTCCGACGCGCGTCGTGCTCCTGACCGGTCCCTCGGGTTCCGGCAAGTCCTCGCTGGCGGCCCGCTCGGGCCTGCCCGTACTGCGCCTGGACGACTTCTACAAGGAGCAGGCGGACCCGACCCTCCCCCTGGTCGAGGGCAGCTCCGACATCGACTGGGACTCCCCGCGCTCCTGGGACGCCGACGTCGCCGTGGCCGCCGTCGCCGAACTCTGCCGCACCGGCCGCACCGAGGTCCCCGTCTACGACATCGCGACCAGCTCCCGCACCGGCACGGAGACCCTCGACATCTCCCGCACCCCGCTGTTCATCGCGGAGGGCATCTTCGCCGCCGACATCGCCGCCCGCTGCCAGGAACTCGGCCTCCTCGCCGACGCCATCTGCCTGCGCGGCCGCCCCTCCACCACCTTCCGCCGCAGGCTCGCCCGCGACCTGCGCGAGGGCCGCAAGTCCCTGCCCTTCCTGGTGCGCCGGGGCCTGCGCCTGATGCGGGCCGAACGCGGCATCGTCGCCCGGCACGTCGCCCTCGGCGCCCACGCCTGCGGCCGCGACGAGGCCCTGGGCCGCCTCGCCGCGGCGGCCGCAGGCCGCCACCGCTCGGCCACCACCGCGGCCGCGTAGCGGTACGCACGGAAGGGGCCCCGGACGCACGTCCAGGGCCCCGGACGCGCGAAAGCCCGGACGCGCGAAGCCCCGGACGCACGAAAAGGCGCCCGGGCCGCTCACGCGGCCCGGGCGCAAAGAGGAAGCGGGACCAAGCGGACCCCCGACCGCCTGATCCCGCTCCCATCCCCCCATGGCCTCCGCCCCACCCCCGTAGGACGGACCCCCTGGCCGGTGGTCTGTGGTGTGTGCCCGTGGCGCTACGCGACGAGCTCCCCGAAGGACTCCGCCTCGTCCTGCCCGAAGCTCAGCGCCTCGTCCTCGCGCAGCCGGCGCAGCGAGCGCCAGATGCTCGACTTCACGGTGCCCACGCTGATGCCCAGGATCTCCGCGATCTCCGGGTCCGTACGGCCCTCGTAATAGCGCAGCACCAGCATCGTGCGCTGCGGCTCCGGGATCCGCGACAGCGCCTGCCAGAGCACCGCGCGCAGCTCCGTACCGCGCATCGCGTCCGTGTCGGAGGCCGTCTCCGGCAGCTCCTCCGTCGGGTACTCGTTCAGCTTGCGCCGGCGCCACGCGCTGATGTGCAGGTTCGTCATCGTCCGGCGCAGGTAGCCGCCGACCGCGGCCTTGTCGCTGATCCGGTCCCAGGCGCGGTACGTGGAGAACAGCGCGCTCTGCAGCAGGTCCTCGGCCTCGTGGCGGTCGCCGGTGAGGTGGAAGGCCGTCGCGTACAGCGCCGCGCGCCGCTCCTGTACGTACGCCGTGAACTCCGCCTCCGAGGAGGACGGGGAGGAAGGGGTCCGCTGGGCGGGAACCGCCTGGTACTGGTTCGCGTCAATGGCTACGACGCGAGCCTGTCGCCGGGAGCCCGGCACCGTACGGACACCCGCCCGGCGGTTCGCGTCGTGCAGCCGCGTGACAACCGCGCTGGTGGTGGTGCTGTGCAGCGTGTTCATCTCGCGCCCCCCGTCGTGGAGTCTGCTTCGGTCCGTGCTTCGATGACAAAAGACTGCCCGGCGGACTTAACCGGCGTGTCCGTCGACTGTCACAGCACTGTCACAGCCACCTCAGGCCGTGCTCCGGAGCCCGCGGCACGGACCACCGCCGCTACCGCCGTCGGATCCGTCGCGCGCGACGGTCGAAGTCCCGACGGCCGATGGGACAGAATGAGCCCGTGCCCTTCCTGTTGCTGATCGAGGACGACGACGCCATCCGCACGGCCCTCGAACTCTCCCTGACCCGCCAGGGCCACCGTGTGGCCACCGCGGCGACGGGCGAAGACGGCCTGAAGCTGCTCCGGGAGCAGCGGCCGGACCTGATCGTGCTCGACGTCATGCTGCCCGGGATCGACGGCTTCGAGGTGTGCCGGAGGATCCGCCGCACCGACCAGCTGCCGATCATCCTGCTCACCGCGCGCAGCGACGACATCGATGTCGTCGTCGGCCTGGAGTCCGGAGCCGACGACTACGTCGTCAAGCCCGTCCAGGGGCGCGTGCTCGACGCCCGCATCCGCGCCGTGCTGCGCCGCGGCGAACGCGAGGCCAGCGACTCCGCCGTCTTCGGGTCGCTCGTCATCGACCGGTCCGCCATGACCGTCACCAAGAACGGCGAGGACCTCCAGCTGACGCCGACCGAGCTGCGGCTGCTGCTGGAGCTCAGCCGCCGGCCCGGACAGGCCCTGTCCCGCCAGCAGCTGCTGCGGCTGGTGTGGGAGCACGACTACCTCGGCGACTCCCGCCTCGTGGACGCGTGCGTACAGCGGCTGCGCGCCAAGGTCGAGGAAGTGCCCTCCTCGCCCACGCTGATCCGTACCGTGCGGGGTGTCGGCTACCGGCTGGACTCACCGCAGTGATCAAGGCCCTGTTCGCGGGCCGGCGCTGGACCAGCCTGCGACTGCGGCTGCTCGTGGTGTTCGCCCTGGTCGCCCTGGTGGCCGCCGTCTCCGCCTCCGGCATCGCCTACTGGCTCAACCGCGAGGCGGTGCTCACGCGCACCCAGGACGCCGCCCTCGGCGACTTCCGCCAGGAGATGCAGAACCGGGCCGCGGCCCTGCCCGCCGACCCCACCCCCGAGGAACTGCAGCGCACCGCCGAGCTGATGGCGGGCAGCAGCCCCGGGTACAGCGTGCTGCTCGTGCACGAACGCAAGGACCGGCGGCTGGTGTTCGGCGCGGCCGGGGCGGCCTCGTTCGGGCTGGACGACGTACCGAAGTCCCTCCAGCACGCCGTGAACGACCGGCAGAAGACGACGACCGCGAACGACGCCGAGTACCACATGTACTGGCAGCGGACGAAGCCGAACGGCAACCCGTACCTGGTGGGCGGCACGCGGATCGTGGGCGGCGGGCCCACCGGCTACATGTACAAGTCCCTCGCCACCGAACGGGACGACCTCAACGCGCTCGGCTGGTCGCTGACCATCGCGACCGGGCTGGCCCTGCTGGGTTCGGCCCTGCTCGCGCAGGCGGCGGCGCGGACCGTCCTCAAGCCCGTACAGCGGCTCGGCGAGGCGGCGCGCAGGCTCGGCGAGGGCGAGCTGGACCACCGGCTCGACGTGTCCGGGACCGACGAACTGGCGGATCTCTCGCGGACGTTCAACCGGACGGCGGAGGCGCTGGAGAAGAAGGTCGCCGACATGAGCGCGCGGGAGGAGGCCAGCCGGCGGTTCGTCGCCGACATGAGCCATGAACTGCGCACGCCGCTCACGGCGTTGACGGCGGTCGCCGAGGTGCTGGAGGAGGAGGTCGACGACCTCGATCCGATGATCGCGCCGGCGGTGGGCCTGGTGGTCAGCGAGACCCGGCGACTGAACGACCTGGTGGAGAACCTGATGGAGGTCACCCGCTTCGACGCGGGAACGGCGCGGCTCGTGCTCGACGACGTCAACGTCGCCGACCAGGTCACGGCGTGCATCGACGCCCGGGCCTGGCTGGACGCCGTCGAGGTCGACGCCGGACGCGGCATCGTGGCCCGGCTCGACCCGCGCCGGCTGGACGTGATCCTGGCCAACCTGATCGGCAACGCGCTCAAGCACGGCGGATCGCCGGTACGGGTGTCCGTGCGGGTCGAGGGGGAGTGGCTGGTCGTCGCGGTCAAGGACAACGGCCCCGGCATCCCGGAGGAGGTGCTGCCGCACGTCTTCGACCGGTTCTACAAGGCGAGCGCCTCCCGGCCGAAGTCGGACGGCAGCGGGCTGGGCCTGTCGATCGCCATGGAGAACGCGCACATCCACGGGGGCGACATCACGGCCGCGAACGGCCCGGAGGGCGGTGCCGTGTTCACCCTGCGGCTCCCGGTGGACGTGGGGCAGGTGATCGCCGGTGGCGGCGAGGACGCGTAGGGCGCTGTCGGGATGGGGCTTTCTCGCTCTTTCCCTTTCCCTCTCCCTCTCTCTGGCCGGGTGCGGGATCCGGGCGACCACCGTTCCGGTCGACGTGGGTCCGGCCCCGTCGCGGGTCTCCTGCGACACCCCGGACCTGCCGTCCGGGCAGAGCGGGGTCCAGGGGTTCCGGGCCAAGATCGAGATGGTCTGCGGATCGCAGCTGGTCGCGGTGGAACGGGTCGTCCCGGTGCCCGACAAGCGGACCGGGCGCGACCCCGTCACGCTGGTCGCGCAGGCCCTGCTGGAGGAGCTGCAGCGGGTCCCGTCCGAGCAGGAACGCGAGGGCGGCTTCACGAGCGTGGTACGGGACGGCCTGACGGCCGCCCCGGCCCGGCCCGGAGACCCGGCGGGCACGGTCCGCCTCAGCCGCAAGCCGGAGGACCTGCCGCCGGCGGCCCTGGCCCAGATCGTGTGCACCCTCTCCGAGAGCGACGCCGTCTCGGCGGGCCCGGGCCCCGTGGTCCTCGGCGGCCCGGACACGGACCCGCCCCGCGCCTGGGAATGCACGGACGCGGTCCGCAACCGCCCGGAATCGGCCCCGACCCTGGGCGAACTGGTCCGCCCGACGGGGTCGCCGTCGCCTTCGGGGTCGGGGACGGGGTCGGGGTCCTGAGCGCGGGCCCGCCATCGCCCCCTCGAGGGGTCTGGGGCGGGCCGGTGGTTGCCCACCCGCCTCCCCGGGTGCGGGGCGGTGGGTGGGGGGGGGCGGGTCCCGCCGGGCGGTGACGGTCCCGCCGGGCGGTGACGGGGGAGGGCGGGGTCCAAGCGGGGCGGTCTCAGGGAGGGTTGGGGGGTTCCCGCCAGTCTCATCGTCCTTCCGCGTCGGGCCGGTCAGTCAAGAGCGCTCCTTCGTCGCGTCGCTTCGCGATGGCCTTCGGCCACCCTTGAC
>NZ_JBFBGN010000063.1:0-38630 GCF_040684675.1 Streptomyces sp. NPDC089915
TGGACGGGGTCGCGGGGCCGGACGGCCGGGCGGGTCAGACGGGGCGGGCCTGGTGCGGGACGCCGCCCGCGCGGGCGGCGGCGACCAGCGCGGCCGCCGCCCCGGCGGCCGGGGAGGGGGCGGCCGGGTCCGCGTCCTCGTCGGGCCGCGACAGCGCGAACGCCCGTACCAGCGGGGGCAGCCCGTACTGGCCCGGCAGGTCGGACGGGGTGAGCAGGCCCGCGTCCAGCAGGTTCTCCAGGAGGTCCTCGACCGGCTCCGCCGACCGCTCGACCGAGTGGACGAGCGCCTCCGCGCACTCGTACACCACCGAGTCCACGGAGAGCCTCCCGGAGGCCGCGATCCGGCGCAGCAGGGGACGGGCCCACGGGACGGCCGAACGGTAGGCGGCGTCCAGACGCCGGGCGAGGCTGTCGTCCCCGGCGCGCAGCCGGGACAGGAACGGCCCGTGGGCGCCCTCGCCGACCAGCTCGCCGACGCAGTCCTCCAGCATCCACTCCGGCCGGGCCGCGATCCGCCGGCCGGCCAGGTTCAGCGCGGCGGGCAGGTCGCCGCAGGCCTCCGCCAGCCGCAGGCAGGCCCGCGGCTCCGCGCCGACCCGCTCCTCGCCGATCAGCCCCACCAGCAGTTCCACCGACTCGTCCCGCTCCAGGGCCGGCAGCCGCATCCGGTGCACCCCGTCGAGGCCGAGCAGCCGCGAGCGGCTGGTGACGATCATCCGGCTCTCCGGCGCGGCGGCCAGCAGCTCCCGCACCTGGCGCTCGTGCCGCACCCCGTCGAGGACCACCAGGACCCGCCGGCGGGCGAGCAGCGAGCGGTACAGCCCGAAGCGCGGGCCGGTGTCGTTCGGGATCCGCTCGGCGGGCACGCCGAGCGCCTCCAGGAAGCCGCCCACGATCCCGTGGGCGTCCTTGCGGCCGTCGGCGGCCGCGTCCAGGTCCGCGTACAGCTGCCCGTCGGGCAGGTCCGCGGCCAGCTCGTGGGCGAGGCGCAGGGCGAACGCGGAGGTGCCGACGCCCACCTGACCGGTGATCACCAGCGGCCGGGGCGCGCTCTGGCCGTCGCCGCGGGACGCGGTCAGCGCCCGGGCCCGCTGGAGCAGGTGGCCGCGCCCCACCAGCCGGTGCGGCTCCATCGGCAGCTGCGCGGGCGGCGGCAGCACGGCCCGTACGGCGGCGGCCCGCAGTTCGGCCTCCTGGTGCTGCTGCACGCTCTTGGCGGCCGGCCGGGCGCCCCCCTCGGCGCCCTCGGCTCCGGCGGCCTCCCGCCAGCGGCGCTCCCAGGTCGCCCGGTCCCCGCCGCAGGCCTCCGCGAAGGCGAGGGCCACCTGGAGGGTGGGGAGCCGGTATCCGGCGGCCGCGTCGGAGAGCACCGAAGCGGAGAACATCGCCCGGTTGGCCATGTCGCGGTAGCCGGGGCTGCCCGCGGCGGTCCGCAGCCGGCGCAGCTCCCGGGCGAACGCGGTGACGGGTCCAGCGTCCGGGGCGAGGGGTCTCTCCAGTCTGCCCACCTTCTGCTCCTTTGCCGCTCGGTGTGTGGAATGCGCCTGCGGCACCGGCCGTCCGGCCCGCTCCTGTCGGCCCACACAGGCTCCGCGTTCCCCTTCCCGTTCCCTTCCCGCAGCCTTACCGCGTCACAGGGGAACCGCCTATGATCCCGTTGGCAAAGGCCCCTACCTGGGGATTTGTTGGCCTGGGGGGGTATCAGCTGTCGATGACCGCGACAGAACCGGGGTCCGAAGGAAGACGCGAGGCGGTTCCACAGAGGAATTCGCTCCGCTTCAACGTGCTCGGATCCCTTGAGAGTTGGGCCGCCGGGGGGCGGCTGAGACTGGGCGGGGCGATCCAGGAACGGGTCCTGTCCATGCTGTTGCTGGAATCCGGCCGGGTGGTGACCGTCGCCCGGCTGGTCGAGGCCGCGTGGGAACAGGATCCACCTGCAACGGCCGCGCACCAGGTCCGCAAAGCCGTCGCCGACCTGCGCCGGCGGATCCCGGACGGCGGCGCGGTGATCGTCACCGACGGCCCGGGGTACCGGGCCGCCGTCACGGCCGGGCAGCTGGACCTGCTGGAGTTCGACGCACTCGTCCAGGCCGCCGGCCAGGCCGCGAAGGAGGGCCGCCTGACCACGGCCGCCGAGCGGCTGGCCTCCGCCCTGGACCTGTGGCGGGGTCCCGTGCTGTCCGGCGCCGGCGGGCCGGTGATCGACGGCGCCGCGACCGCCCTGGAGGAGCGGCGGCTGTCCGCCGCCGAACAGCACTTCGGCCTGCGGCTCACGCTCGGGGAGAGCGGCGAGCTGGTGTCCGGGCTGCGCGCGCTGATCACCGAGCACCCGCTGCGGGAGACCCTGCGCGGGCAGCTGATGCTCGCCCTCTACCGCACGGGCCGGCAGGCCGAGGCGCTCCAGGAGTACGGGCGGGTGCGCGAGCTGCTCGTGGAGGAGCTCGGCATCGACCCGGGCCCCCAGCTGGCCAAGCTGTACGAGTCGATCCTGCGAGACGGCCCCGAACTGGCGGGCCCCGAGCGCCCGGCGCCCGAGGCGCACGACCCCGACCCGGGGCCGACGCCCGTACCGGCGGCCGCACCCGTACCGGAGGCCCCGCCCGCCCCGGCGGCGCCGGCCGCCGAGGCCCCCTGCACGCTCCCGTACGACCTGCCCGACTTCACCGGCCGGGCGAAGGAGCTGAACGAGCTCTTCGCCTCCGTCCGGGAGGGCCGGGAGGGCGGCGAGGGCGGCGAGGGCGGCCCGGGGCAGGCGCGGTACTCGCGCATCGTCGCCATCGACGGCATGGGCGGCATGGGCAAGACCTCCCTCGCCGTCCGCGCCGCCCACCGGCTGGCCGACCGCTACCCGGACGGCCAGCTCCTGATCGACCTGCGCGGCTTCACCCCCGGCGAGACGCCCGTGACGCCCGCGTCCGCGCTGGACGGCCTGCTGCGCACCCTCGGCACGCCCGGCGACCGCATCCCCGAGGACCTGGAGGGCCGCGCCGCGCTGTGGCGGGCCACCCTGGACGGCCGGCGGATCCTGCTGCTGCTCGACAACGCCGTCGACGCCGCCCAGATCCGGCCCCTGCTGCCGGCCTCGCCGGGCTGCCTGGTGCTGGTCACGAGCCGGGCCCGGCTGCTGGACCTCGACGGGGTCGAGTGGGTCTCCATCGACCTGATGAAGCCCGAGGAGAGCACCGACCTGATGACGCAGACGCTCGGCGCGGCCCGCGTGGCCGCCGAGCCGGAGGCCGCCGCCGAACTGGCGGAACTGTGCGGACACCTCCCGCTGGCCCTGCGCATCGCCACCGCCCGGCTGCGCAACAGGCCGCGCTGGACGGTCCGTTACCTGGTCGAGCGGCTGCGCGACGAGACCCGCCGGATGGACGAGCTCAGCTCCGGCGAACGCAGCGTCGCGGCGACGCTGCGGCTGTCGTACCTGGCGATGGACGAGAAGCACCGCACGGCCTTCCGCATCCTGAGCCTGCACCCGGGCGCCGACATCGACGTCCACACGGCGGCCGCGCTCCTCGGCGCGTCCGTCCGGGACGCCGAGGACACCCTGGAGTTCCTGCTCGACGTGCACCTCGTCCAGCAGCCCGACATCGGCCTCTACACCTTCCACGACCTGGTCCGCAGCTTCGCCCAGAGCCTGCGGGTCCCGGCGACGGAGGCGGCCGACGCGGCGGCGGTCGAACGGCTGCTCGGCTACTACCTGACGGCGACGGACGCGGCGTGCGAGGTGCTGTTCCCGGGCCGCGAGCACCGCCCCACCGGCATCCGGCCGTACGAGGGGGAGCTCCCGGCGCTCGGCCGCGCGGACCTGGCGGGCCGCTGGTTCGACCAGGAGCACGACGGCCTGCTGGCCGCCGTCGCCCTCGCGGACCGGCGCGGCCACGACCGGTACACGGCCTGCCTGAGCCGCAACCTCTCCTTCCACCTGCACGCGCGGGGCCGCTTCGACGAGTTCTGGAACCTCGGCCGCCTGGCCGTCGCCGCCGCCCGCCGGCTCGACGACCCGCACCTGCTGAGCGTCAGCCTGGCCAACCTGGGCGCCGCCTGCTGGAAACTCGGCCGCTTCGAGGAGGGGCTGGAGGTGGCCGCGGAGGGCCGGGACACCGCCGTACGCCTCGGCGACCGGCACATCGAGGCGCACAGCGAGTCGACCATCGGCCTGCTGCTGTCGATGCTCGGCCAGTACGCGGCCGCCGTGCCCCTCATCGAGCGGGCGATCAACCTCGCCTCCGAGCTCGGGATCCGGCGCGAGGAGGCCGAGGGGCTGACCATGCTCAGCTCCCTGTACGAGCGCTGCGGCCTCTACGAGGAGGCCGCGGAGACCGCCCGCCGTGCGATCGGCATCAGCCGTGAACTCGGATACTCCGTCAGCGAGGTGATGGCCGTGACCGACCTGGCCTTCGCCCAGGTGGGGCTGGGCGAGTACCGGGAGGCCGCCGAGTCCCTGGCGCGGGCCCGCGACCTGTCCGCGAAGAGCCGGGAACAGGCCGACGTGGCCCTCGTGCTGGCCCTGTCCGCCGAGGTCGCGGACCGTCTGGGCACCCGGGAGGAGGCCACCGGGTTCGCCGGGCGGGCCCTGACGATGGCCCGTTCGAGCGGTGCGCCCATCCGGCTGGCGCAGGTGGAGAACCTCCTCGGCCGCCTGTACTCCCGCCGTGGGGAGTACGACGCGGCGCGGGGCCTGCACTCCCACGCGCTCAAGATCGCTTCGGGGATCCGCCTGCGCTTCGAGGAGGCCCACGCGCTGACCGGCCTGGCCGTGGTCTGCGAGGCCTCGGGCGAGCCGGAGACGGCCGCCGGGTACCGGGCGAAGGCCGCCGGCCTGTTCGAGTTCATGGGCATCCCGGAGCAGCGCCGCACGCGCTGACCCGCACGCGCACGTGCCCCGCACCGGACGTCCGGTGCGGGGCACGTGCGCGTCGGGGGCCTGCCGGCCTCCGTCAGGGGGCGGCGATGCCCGGGGTCGGGAGCGGGGAGGGGGCGGCCGGGCCCCGGACGTCGGCGAGGACCTCGTGACCGGCCGGGGCGCCCGCCTCCGCGGCGTGGACCGTGACCCCGAGTCCGAGGACCAGGGCCGCCGTGAAGATTCCGACCAGGCCCGCCAGCTTGCCGTTCATTGCCCATCCCCCTGATGTGTGCGGTGTGCGGCCCCCGGTGTGCGCCGGTGCCGCTTTCGACATCACTGAGACTGGGCCAGGGCGATCCCGAACCGTTCCCTTCCCGATACCTGTCGAACTCCTTTGCCGGGATGGCCGGTTACCGCTGTCCGGTAACCATCCGTCAGACGGGTCCCACGCTTCCCGCAGGCCGTCGCGCGGGGTTCCCGTACGGCTCCCGCGAGGCCGCGATCCGCGATCCGCGGGCGGTGATCAGCACGTCCGTACGGGTGGTCCCGGACTCGTACCCGGCCAGGTCCAGCAGCGCCCGCACGGTCGCCCGCACCCCGGCCCGGTCCTCCTCGGAGAGGGGCTCCGTGTGGCCCTCGGCCGTGATGCCGGCGACCAGGTGCATGCCGCCGACCGAGAAGGTCTCCACGCTGAAGCGCGGCCCGGTCAGCAGTTCCTCGACCAGGTGCGGCCCCGGGTACCGGCCGGCCACCGCCCGCCCGGCCCACTCCGCGAGGGCCGCGTGGTCCCGTACCGGCTCCGTGCGCCAGGCGCCCGACGCGTCGGCGGACTTGATCACCACCGGCAGCGGGAAGGCCTCCGCCAGGGCCCGGGCCTCCGCGACGCTGGCCGCCTCCTCGGCGCGCACCGCCGAGATCCCGCTGGCGTTCAGGACCCGCCGCATCGCCGCCGCGTCGGGCAGCCCGGGCACCGCGCCCTCCCGTTCCCGGCGGTCCTCCGCGAGCTCCCGGGCCACCGCCTCGGCGGCCGCCGGGGCCCCGCCCGTCAGGGCTCCGGGGAGGTAGAGGACGTGGCCGATCCCGTGGTGACGGGCCGTGTCCGCCAGGACGGCGCGCAGCGCGGCCGTATCCCCGAAGTCCACGCGCAGGATCCGCTCGGGGGGCAGCTCCTCGCGGACGCCCCGCTCCACCTCCAGCCTGTGGTCCAGGGCCGCCCAGACCTCCAGACCCGCCGCGCGGGCCGCGCGCACGAGCCCCGGTCCGGGCATCACCAGCAGGGCCCGTCGTGCCCGCTGTGCCGTCTGGCTGTCACTCACCGTGTCCCCCTTCTCGGACTTCCCGGGAGATAGTGACGCCCCGCCTTCCCGATCAGATCCCTCCGTGGTCCTGAACGGCCGACGTCTTTTCCAGACTGTCCGGTTACGTACCGGCCGGGGTCCGCGACCCGTCCAGCACCGCCCGATCCGCCTTCCGGGGATCCTCCAGAGGGGCCCGACCGGAACCCGGCGGCAGACCGGCGGGAGACCGGCCGCAGCCCGTCGCAGCGGTGGGAAAACAAAACCCCCTGACCGGCGTTTCCGCAGGTCAGGGGGTTTCTATGGGGTGGAGCCTAGGAGATTCGAACTCCTGACATCTGCCTTGCAAAAGCAGCGCTCTACCAACTGAGCTAAGGCCCCGTGCGTCCGGACGCGGGCCCTCCCCGAAAAGGAGTGTCCGTTCCGCAGGACAGAGTACCCGGTGCACCCCCTCATCCCGCAAAATGATGGGGACTCCCGCCCCGCGACCACGCTCCGTAAGATGCTCGCGAGGTTCGCACCAGCGAAGGGGAGTAGTAAGAGTGGACGCAGTACAGCAAGAGGCCACCGCCAGAGCCCGGGAGCTTCAGCGCAGTTGGTACGGGGAGCCGCTCGGCGCCCTCTTCCGACGGCTCATAGATGACCTCGGACTGAACCAGGCTCGCCTCGCTGCTGTCCTCGGACTGTCGGCGCCCATGCTGTCCCAGCTGATGAGCGGGCAGCGCGCCAAGATCGGCAACCCGGCCGTGGTCCAGCGGGTCCAGGCCCTCCAGGACCTCGCCGGACAGGTGGCGGACGGCAGCGTCAGCGCCGGCGAGGCCACCGACCGGATGGACGAGATCAAGAACACCCAGGGAGGGTCCGTCCTCAGCAACAGCACGCAGAGCACGACGAGTTCGGGCGCCCCCACGGTCAAGCGGGTCGTCCGTGAGATCCAGTCGCTGCTGCGGTCGGTCTCCGCGGCCGGCGACATCATCGACGCGGCGAACGCCCTCGCCCCCAGCCACCCCGAACTGGCCGAGTTCCTCCGGGTGTACGGCGCCGGGCGCACGGCCGAGGCGGTGTCCCACTACGAGGCCCACCAGAACTGACCCGCCGGGGTGACGGGGGACGGGGCGGACCGGGGGACGGGGCGGTACGCCGCGGCGAAGGGCGAGCCCCGGCCGTCGCCACCCGGGCCGTCCGGCCCGGGAGCAACTGCGGGACGACCGGCCCGACTTCCCGGCCCGACTTCCCGGCCGGACGCTCCGCCGCCGGCCCGGAGCGCGCCGTACGGGCCCCCGTACCCGCCGAGGGGGAGCGAGCCCCCCGAGGGCGCCCCGGCGCCGCTGTGACGTCGCCGTCGGCCTCCTGCGCTCCCAGGCCCCCCGAAACCGCTTCCGGACCGCCACAGGGGCGTTCAAGGCCCTTGCCGAGGCCGTCCGGCCGCTCCGCTCACCGCCCCGGACGGGGAACCGGTCGAGGCCCTCGGCCAACTCGGCCCCCTCGCGCCTCATTTCGGCCCCGCCCCGGAACAGCACGAAGCCCCGGCAGCAGCGGCAGCCGGGGCTTCATGAGATCAAACGTGGGGCTCACACGCCCGAACCGGAAGGCACGGAGTCGGTAGCCTCCGTCCACAGGTCCTGCTCGGCGCGGTCCGCCTGGATCTGGCGGTACACGAGGAGCCCGCCGATGGCGGCCAGTGCGACCAGGAGCAGCTTCTTCACCGCGCGACCTCGTCTTTCGTTGACGTTGGGGACTTCTGGGCGCCAACAATACACACCGACCGATACCGATCGGTTATCTGGGATGCCCCCGGACGGGCCAACGAAGAAGACCCCCAGGCCGGAGCCTGGGGGTCTTCGTCACTGTGGGGCTAACAGGATTTGAACCTGTGGCCTCATCCTTATCAGGGATGCGCTCTAACCAACTGAGCTATAGCCCCTCCGCGCCTGCGCGCTGACTCCTGAAGATTAGCGCACAGACGCAGTGGAACCCAAATCCGCTCCTGCGGGGCTTTCCCGCAGGTCAGTCAGCGGGTCATTCGTCCTCGGCGAGCGTGAGCTCCACGCCGCCCACGAAGCCCGCCGACAGGTTGTAGATGAACGCGCCCAGCGTCGCCAGGGCGGTCATCAGCACCACGTCGATCACCGCGATGACCGACGTGAAGATCAGCACGCGCGGCAGCGACAGGAACGACTGGAGGTCGAACCCGTTGCCCTCGTTCGATCCGGTGGCCTCGCTGATCGTCCCGCCGACCGTCGAGAAGATGCCCATGGCGTCCATGACCATCCACAGCACCACCGACGCCACGATCGTGCAGACGCCGAGCGCGATGGACAGCAGGAAGCTGACCTTCATGACCGACCACGGGTCGGCCTTGGCCACCCGCAGCCGGGCCTTGCGCGTCCGCGGGGTCGTACGGACCCCTGGACGGGGCGCCCGCTGCGTACCGGGGCCCTTGGGGGCCTCGTACGCCTGCGGGGGGTGGTAGGGCTGCTCAGCCGGTTCCTTCTCCTTGGCTGCGGCCGGCTTCGGCTTCTGCTTGGACTGGGACTGCGCCTTGGCGGCCTGCGGCTCCGACTGCGGTCCTCGGGTTTCCGTCACGGTTCCCCCCTGGGATTCCGCGGCGGGGCCACGGGCACCGTTCGCTCCAGTCTTGGCCGGTCCGGCGCCCGCGGCTCCACTCACGACTTACTCCTCGTGCTCCCGATCCGGGGACGCTTCGCCCCCGGTGGCCTCGGCGGCCGTTCCCTCGGCTGCCCCGGCCTCGATCCCTGTCTCGATCTCGTCGACCTCGTCAGCTTCCTGACCGGCCTCGGCGTTGCGGGCGATACCCACCACGGCATCCCGCTTGCCCAGGTTGATCAGCTGGACGCCCATGGTGTCACGGCCCGTCTCCCTGACTTCGTTGACTCGCGTGCGGATCACACCGCCGCCGAGCGTGATGGCGAGGATCTCGTCCGATTCGTCCACCACCAGCGCGCCGACGAGCGATCCGCGGTCTTCCACGATCTTCGCTGCCTTGATGCCCAGACCGCCACGGCCCTGGACGCGGTACTCGTCCACCGGAGTCCTCTTGGCGTAGCCGCCGTCGGTCGCGGTGAACACGAACGTACCCGGCCGGACAACGCTCATCGAGAGCAGTTCGTCACCCTCGCGGAAGCTCATGCCCTTCACACCGGAGGTGGCACGGCCCATCGGGCGCAGCGCGTCGTCCGTCGCCGTGAAGCGGATGGACTGCGCCTTCTTGCTGATGAGCAGCAGGTCGTCCTCGGCGGACACCAGCTCGGCGCCGATCAGCTCGTCGGCAGTGCCGTCGGCGCCGTCAGCGCCGGTCTCCCGGAGGTTGATGGCGATGACGCCGCCCGAACGGGGCGAGTCGTAGTCCTTCAGCGCCGTCTTCTTCACCAGGCCGGCCTTGGTGGCCAGGATCAGGTAGGGCGCCGCCTCGTAGTCGCGGATCGCGAGGATCTGGGCGATCTTCTCGTCCGGCTGGAAGGCCAGCAGGTTCGCCACGTGCTGCCCGCGGGCGTCACGGCCGGCGTCCGGGAGCTCGTAGGCCTTGGACCGGTAGACGCGGCCCTTGTTCGTGAAGAACAGCAGCCAGTGGTGCGTGGTGGAGACGAAGAAGTGGTCGACCAGGTCGTCCTGCTTCAGCTTCGTACCGCGCACGCCCTTGCCGCCGCGCTTCTGCGAGCGGTAGTCCTCGGTCTTGGTGCGCTTGACGTAGCCGCCGTGCGTGATGGTGACGACGATGTCCTCTTCGGCGATCAGGTCCTCCATGGACATGTCTCCGTCGAAGGGCACCAGCTTGGAGCGCCGGTCGTCGCCGAACTTCTCGACGATCGCCGCCAGCTCCTCGCTGACGATCGACCGCTGGCGCTCCTCGGAGGCCAGGATCGCGTTGTACTCGTTGATCTTCGCCTGGAGCTCGTCGTGCTCGGCGACGATCTTCTGGCGCTCCAGGGCCGCCAGGCGGCGCAGCTGCATCTCCAGGATGGCGTTCGCCTGGATCTCGTCGATCTCCAGGAGGCCCATCAGGCCCTCGCGCGCGATCTCGACGGTATTGCTGCGCCGGATGAGGGCGATGACCTCGTCGATGGCGTCCAGCGCCTTGAGCAGGCCGCGCAGGATGTGCGCCCGCTCCTCGGCCTTGCGCAGGCGGAACTTCGTCCGCCGGACGATGACCTCGATCTGGTGCTGCACCCAGTGGCGGATGAACGCGTCGATCGACAGGGTGCGCGGCACCCCGTCCACCAGCGCCAGCATGTTCGCGCCGAAGTTGGTCTGCAGGTCGGTGTGCTTGTAGAGGTTGTTCAGCACGACCTTGGCGACGGCGTCGCGCTTGAGCACGATCACCAGGCGCTGGCCGGTCCGGGACGAGGTCTCGTCGCGGACGTCGGCGATGCCGCCGATCTTGCCGTCCTTGACCAGGTCGGCAATCTTCTGCGCCAGGTTGTCCGGGTTGGTCTGGTACGGGAGCTCCGTCACCACCAGGCACTGGCGGTTCTGGATCTCCTCGACCTCGACCACCGCGCGCATCGTGATGGAGCCGCGACCGGTCCGGTACGCCTCCTCGATGCCCTTGCGGCCCACGACGAGGGCACCGGTCGGGAAGTCCGGGCCCTTGATCCGCTCGATGAGCGCGTCCTGGAGCTCCTCGTGCGAGGCCTCCGGGTGCTCCAGCGCCCACTGGGCGCCGGCCGCGACCTCGCGCAGGTTGTGCGGCGGGATGTTGGTGGCCATGCCGACCGCGATCCCGGCGGAGCCGTTGACCAGCAGGTTCGGGAACCGCGCCGGCAGGACGGTGGGCTCCTGGTTGCGGCCGTCGTAGTTGTCCTGGAAGTCGACGGTCTCCTCGTCGATGTCCCGGAGCATCTCCATGGCCAGCGGCATGAGCTTGCACTCGGTGTACCGCATGGCGGCGGCCGGGTCGTTGCCCGGGGAGCCGAAGTTGCCGTTGGAGTCCACCAGCGGCATGCGCATCGACCACGGCTGGGCCAGGCGGACCAGGGCGTCGTAGATGGAGCTGTCACCGTGCGGGTGGTAGGTGCCCATGACGTCGCCGACGACGCGGGCGCACTTGTAGAAGCCCTTCTCGGGCCGGTAGCCGCCGTCGTACATCGCGTACAGCACGCGACGGTGGACGGGCTTGAGGCCGTCCCGTACGTCGGGCAGCGCGCGGGAGACGATGACGGACATCGCGTAGTCGAGGTAGGAGCGCTGCATCTCCGTCTCGAGCCCGACGGGCTCGATGCGCAGCACGGGCTGCTCCTCCGCGGGATTCTCAGCGGTGGGGGTGGTTTCGTCGGCCATTGCCGGTCAGAAGTCCTTTCGGGCGGTCAGCGGAGGCCGACTCAGATGTCGAGGAAGCGGACGTCCTTGGCGTTGCGCTGGATGAAGGAACGCCGCGCCTCGACGTCCTCACCCATCAGCACCGAGAACAGGTCGTCGGCCTGCGCCGCGTCGTCCAGCGTGACCTGGCCGAGCACGCGGTGGTCCACGTCCATGGTGGTGACGCGCAGCTCCTCGGCGTTCATCTCGCCCAGACCCTTGAAGCGCTGGATCGAGTCTTCCTTGATGCGCTTGCCGTTCTGCTTGCCGAGCTCGACCAGGGCGTCGCGCTCGCGGTCCGAGTACGCGTACTCGAAGTCGTCGCGACCCCACTTGATCTTGTACAGCGGCGGGCGGGACAGGTAGACGTGCCCGGCCTCGACCAGCGGACGCATGAAGCGGAAGAGGAAGGTCAGCAGCAGGGTGTTGATGTGCTGGCCGTCGACGTCGGCGTCCGCCATCAGGATGATCTTGTGATAGCGGAGCTTCTCGATGTCGAAGTCCTCGTGCACGCCGGTGCCGAAGGCACTGATCAGCGCCTGGACCTCGGTGTTCTGGAGGATCTTGTCGATCCGGGCCTTCTCGACGTTCAGGATCTTGCCGCGGATGGGCAGGATGGCCTGGTACATCGGGTTGCGGCCGGACTTCGCGCTGCCGCCGGCGGAGTCACCCTCGACGATGAAGATCTCGCACTTGGTCGGGTCGTTCGACTGGCAGTCCGACAGCTTGCCCGGCAGCGAGGCGCTCTCCAGCAGGCCCTTGCGGCGGGTCAGGTCGCGGGCCTTGCGGGCCGCGACGCGGGCCGTGGCCGCCTGGATCGCCTTGCGGACGATGTCCGCGGCCTCGACCGGGTTGCGGTCGAACCAGTCGTTCAGGTGCTCGTGGACGACCTTCTGCACGAAGGTCTTGGCCTCCGTGTTGCCCAGCTTGGTCTTGGTCTGGCCCTCGAACTGGGGCTCGCCCAGCTTGACCGAGATGATGGCCGTCAGACCCTCGCGGATGTCCTCGCCGGCGAGGTTGTCGTCCTTCTCGCGGAGCAGCTTCTTGTCACGCGCGTAGCGGTTGACCAGACCGGTCAGCGCCGCGCGGAAGCCCTCCTCGTGGGTGCCGCCCTCGTGCGTGTGGATCGTGTTCGCGAAGGAGTACACGCCCTCGCTGTACTGCGAGTTCCACTGCATCGCGATCTCGACCGAGAGCATCCGCTCCTTGTCCTCGGACTCGACGTCGATGACGGTCGGGTGGATCAGCTCGCCCTTGCGCGAGTTGAGGTACTTCACGAAGTCGACGATGCCGCCCTCGTAGAAGTACTTCACCGTGCGCGCCTGGGGCTCGGCCGTGTCCGCGTCCGGGTCGTCGGCTCCCGCCGTGGCCTTCGCCGACTCGCGCTCGTCGGTCAGCGTCAGGGTCAGGCCCTTGTTCAGGAAGGCCATCTCCTGGAAGCGCCGCGACAGCGTCTCGAAGGAGTACTCGGTGGTCTCGAAGATGTCCCCGTCGGCCCAGAACGTCACGGTCGTGCCGTGCTCGTCGGTCTCCTCGTTCTTGGCCAGCGGGGCCGTCGGAACGCCGAGCTTGTAGTCCTGGGTCCAGCGGAAGCCGTCCGTCTTGACCTCGACCGCGACCTTGGTCGACAGGGCGTTCACGACGGAGACACCGACGCCGTGCAGACCGCCGGAGACGGCGTAGCCGCCGCCGCCGAACTTGCCGCCCGCGTGCAGGACGGTCAGGACGACCTCGACGGCGGGCTTGCCCTCGGACGGGACGATGCCGACCGGGATGCCTCGGCCGTTGTCGACCACGCGCACCCCGCCGTCGGCGAGGATCGTCACGTCGATGGTGTCCGCGTGCCCGGCCAGCGCCTCGTCGACGGAGTTGTCGACGACCTCGTAGACGAGGTGGTGCAGACCACGCTCGCCCGTGGAGCCGATGTACATACCCGGCCGCTTGCGGACCGCGTCCAGGCCCTCGAGGACCTGGATCGCACTGGCGTCGTAATTCTTCTCGTTGGAGTCGCCGGAATCGGCCACGAAGCGCCCTTTCTGGCACAGCGCAGCCCGTACTCCGGACCAGCATGTGCGCCGGCGGGAGCGGCCGCGTCGATCTGCGTCGTCTGCGTTTGTTCGGTGTCACCCCGCGAATCCGGCGGGATTGTCTCCAGTCTACCGGTACCACTGACATGAATGGGGGTTTGCCGGTACCTGAGTCCGCATGTGCCGCCCTGAACCTCCTCTCTCCGACTCCCCATATCCGGGGAGGGGCTCCAAGAGGCTCACACGGGCGTCCAGCGCTTCGGCCTGTCAACCCGCGGCTACCGTGAGGGACGCCTCATCGCTTCAGCCCCGCCGAGGAATGATCAGCCCCGCCGGCGTTTGAGGCGCGGGGTCCGGGGCGGAGCCCCGGGTCCCGGCGCAGCCGGGCTCATCCCCGCAGGGGCCTAGCCCCAGGTGTCCCCGGGACCGGAGCTGCCGGGCGCCCGCAAGGGCCCGTACCGCTTGGGCCGCCCCCCGGGCCCCTGCACCTTGATCATCCGCACGGTGCCCTGCCCCAGATCCGCGTTCAGCCGCGCCACCAGCTGCGGCGCGAGCAGCTTCAGCTGGGCCGCCCAGGCGGAGGAGTCGCAGCGGACCAGCAGCTCCCGGTCCTCGTACCGTTCCGGTTCGCAGTGCGCGGCGATCTCCGGGCCGACGATCTCCGCCCACCGCTCCATCACCCCGGCCACCGCGATCGGCATCTCCCAGCCGCGTTCGGTGCGCAGCCGGTCCAGCGCCGCCATCAGCGGCATCGGGTCCCGGCCGTCGGCGCGCGCGCCCGAGCGCAGCCCGGGCTGCTGCTGCCGCTTGCGGCCGCCCGCCGCGTTGCCGCGGGCCCGGGCCTGCTCGCGGGCGGCGGCCAGGGCCTGCCGGGCCAGGTCCACGCCGGAGGGCTCGGCGGCCCTGCGCTTCTGCTGTCCGTCCTCGCTCACAGCCGCGTCACCTCGCCGCCGGACACCGCGAAGCGGGTCCCCGTCAGTACGCCCGGCACGTCGTCGTCCACCGCCGCCGTCACCAGGACCTGCTCGCCCGGCGCCACCAGCTCCGCGAGCCGTTCGCGGCGGCGGGCGTCCAGTTCCGCGAAGACGTCGTCGAGGATCAGCACCGGCTCGTTCCCCTCCGAGCGCAGCAGCTCGTACGAGGCCAGCCGCAGCGCCAGCGCGTACGACCAGGACTCGCCGTGGCTGGCGTACCCCTTGGCGGGGAGCTCGCCGAGGCGCAGGAGGACGTCGTCGCGGTGCGGCCCGACCAGGGTGACCCCGCGCTCGATCTCCTGCTTGCGCACCCCGGCGAGGCCCTCCAGCAGCACCTCGTAGAGCGCCTCGCGGGTGCGGGCCTCGCCGCCGTCGACGCCCTCGCCGGCGGAGGACTTGTAGGCGAGCCCGAGCGGGCCGCCGCCGGGAGCGAGCTGTTCGTAGGCCTTGTCGGCCAGCGGGAGCAGGGTGGTGAGCAGGTCGAGGCGGTGGGCGAGGAGCTCGGCGCCCGCGCGCGCGAGGTGCTGGTCCCACACGTCGAGGGTGGACATGTCCATGGAGCGGCCGCCGTGCCGGCGGGCCATGGCCGCGGACTTCAGCAGGGTGTTGCGCTGCTTGAGCACCCGCTCGTAGTCGGAGCGGACGGCCGCCATGCGCGGGGAGCGGGCGGTGACGAGCTCGTCCAGGAACCGGCGCCGCTCGCCCGGGTCGCCCTTGACCAGGGCCAGGTCCTCGGGGGCGAACAGCACGGTCCGTACGATCCCCAGCACGTCCCGGGGCCTGACCTGCGAGGACCTGTTGATACGGGCCCGGTTGGCGCGGCCCGGGTTGAGCTCCAGCTCGACCAGCTGCTGGCGTTCGCCCTGGGTCACGGCGGCCCGGACGACGGCGCGGTCGGCGCCCATCCGCACCAGCGGGGCGTCGGAGGAGACCCGGTGGCTGCCCAGGGTGGCCAGGTAGCCGACGGCCTCGACCAGGTTGGTCTTGCCCTGGCCGTTGGGGCCCACGAAAGCGGTGACGCCCGGGGCGAGGGGAACCTCGGCCCGGGCGTACGAGCGGAAGTCGGCCAACGAGAGATGCGAAACGTGCATACGGCGCCGACCTCCCCCGGCTTCCTGCTGCTGTGCTCTGTGGTGCTGTGGTGCGGTTACTTCTTCTCGACCGCGTGGCCGCCGAACTGGTTGCGCAGCGCCGCGATCATCTTCATCTGCGGGGAGTCGTCCTGGCGGGACGCGAAGCGGGCGAAGAGCGACGCGGTGATCGCCGGCAGCGGCACCGCGTTGTCGATCGCCGCCTCGACGGTCCAGCGGCCCTCGCCCGAGTCCTGGGCGAAGCCCTTGAGGCCTTCGAGGTGCTCGTCCTCGTCCAGGGCGTTGACGGCCAGGTCCAGCAGCCAGGAACGGATGACCGTGCCCTCCTGCCAGGACCGGAAGACCTCGCGGACGTCGGTGACCGAGTCCACCTTCTCCAGGAGCTCCCAGCCCTCGGCGTAGGCCTGCATCATGGCGTACTCGATGCCGTTGTGGACCATCTTCGCGAAGTGGCCCGCGCCGACCTTGCCGGCGTGCACGGCGCCGAAGTCACCCTCGGGCTTGAGGGCGTCGAAGACCGGCTGGACGGCCGCGACGTGCTTCTCGTCGCCGCCGTACATCAGGGCGTAGCCGTTCTCCAGGCCCCAGACGCCGCCGGAGACGCCGCAGTCGACGAAGCCGATGCCCTTGGCCTGCAGCTCCTCGGCGTGCTTCTCGTCGTCCGTCCAGCGGGAGTTGCCGCCGTCGACGACGATGTCGCCGGGGGAGAGCAGCTCCGCCAGCTCGTCCACGGTGGACTGCGTCGCGGCGCCGGCCGGGACCATGACCCACACCACGCGGGGGGCCTGGAGGCTGTCCACAAGCTCCCGCAGGCTGTGGACATCGGCGAGGTCCGGGTTGCGGTCGTATCCGATGACGGTGTGGCCTGCGCGGCGGATGCGCTCGCGCATGTTGCCGCCCATCTTGCCGAGACCGACGAGACCGAGCTCCATCAGGTGGGTTCCTTAAGCGTTGGGGCCGTCTGTATCGGGGCTCCCCGGGGACCGGTGGTTTCCGGCCGTTTTCTCCTGGGTCGCCCGCCGGGTCCGAGCCTACGCCGGGCCGTGGCGCGGGGCCGCTCCGCACGGCGCCGGGCCCGGAACCCGCTGCTGCGGCTCCGGGCCCGGTGGCCGCGTACGCGACGGCGGTCAGCCGGAGAGGCGGACCGGCATGATCAGGTACTTGTAGGCCTCGTCCGCCTCCGCGTCGACCGCGGGACGGCCGCTGAGCAGGGCGGGCTTGGTCGAGGTGGTGAAGCTGAGCTGGGCGGCCGGCGAGTCGATCGCGCTCAGGCCGTCGAGCAGGAAGGTCGGGTTGAAGGCGATCGAGATGTCGTCGCCCTCGAGCGTCGCGTCGACGCGCTCCACAGCCTGTGCATCGTCGCTGGACCCGGCCTCCAGGATGAGGACGCCCTGCTCGAAGCTGAGGCGGACCGGGGTGTTGCGCTCGGCGACCAGGGCGACGCGCTTGACGGCCTCGACGAACGGGGCGGTCTCGATCACGGCGACCGAGTTGAACTCCGTCGGGAAGAGCGTGCGGTACTTCGGCAGGTCGCCCTCGAGCAGGCGGGTGGTGGTGCGGCGGCCGGCGCCCTCGAAGCCGATGAGGCCCTCGCCCTGGCCGGAGCCGGAGAGCGCCAGGGTGACGGTGTCGCCGCTGGTGAGGGACTTGGCGGTGTCGAGGAGGGTCTTGGCGGGCACCAGGGCCACGGCCGAGGCCTCCGGGTTCTCCGGCTTCCACAGGAACTCGCGGACCGCGAAGCGGTAGCGGTCGGTGGAGGCCAGGGTGACGCGGTCGCCCTCGATCTCGATGCGGACACCGGTCAGCACGGGCAGCGTGTCGTCGCGGCCGGCGGCGATGGCCACCTGGGCGGCGGCGGAGGCGAAGACCTCACCGGGGACGGTGCCGGTGGCGGTGGGCATCTGCGGGAGCGCCGGGTACTCCTCCACAGGCAGGGTGTGGAGTGTGAACCGGGAGGAGCCGCAGACCACGGTCGCCCGTACACCGTCTGTGGAAATCTCCACCGGCCGGTTGGGGAGGGCGCGGCAGATGTCGGCGAGGAGCCGGCCGGAGACGAGGACGGTGCCGTCCTCCTCCACGTCCGCCTCGACGGAGACGCGGGCCGAGACCTCGTAGTCGAAGCCGGAGAGGGACAGGGTGCCCTCCTCGGCCTTGAGCAGCAGGCCCGCGAGGACGGGGACCGGCGGCCGGGCCGGGAGGCTGCGTGCGGCCCAGGCCACCGCCTCCGCGAGTACGTCGCGCTCCACCCGGATCTTCACCGGAACCGCCTCCTGCTGTTGCTCGCTCGTCTGCCGGCCTTCGTCGTCGGTCGTCGATGCCTCGACCGATGCCGGTGACCAGTCTGACGTACGGCGCCGACAGTCGTTGCGGCTGGCGGTCAAGTCGGGAGCGAGGCGTCGGGGCGGCCGTCCGACGAGTTGTGCACAGGACCCGCTTGAAAACCGAATCCACGCTAACTCTCTATGGGGGTAGTAGTAGGGCCTGTGGAAACGGTGGAAAAGCTCGTTCTCGCAGGTCAGACCCAGTTTTTTATCCCCACACCCTGTGGGTGGCACCGGTGGACAACACGGTGTCTCTGTGGAGAAAGGAAAGTTCTGCACAGGTCGTCCCCAGGGGACCCCCACTACTCCACAGGTGTGTCCCCAGATTTTCCCCAGAAGTCCACAGCCCAAACGTCGACATCCGTGTGACGGCTTTCACTCTTGACGGTGATGGGAGGGGGCTGGTTGCCGAACAGTGGACAACGGTGTGGAGAACCGTCGGGAACCTGTGCACAGGATCCCCCAGCCTGTGAGTCGGCGGTGGACAGAGGAGTGGATGAGCCTGTGGACGATTTTTCTGTCCACAACCTGTGGATGAGGCTTGCGCACAAATCCACAGCTGCCTGACCTGGGCTGATGAGGCCTCAACCTGCACTCCTGTGGACAGATTGTGGGTGAGGATCGCTGTCCTCAGGCTGTGGACGAAAGAAAGTTGGGGAATCTGTGGACAACCTCCCCTCCCGGGGGCGTATTCGAACAGAGCAGGGGCGCACGAACGACGAAGGGCGCCCCCGGTTCGATCCGGGAGCGCCCTGACAGGAGGTTTCCCTGCGGTCGCGGAGCCCCCTGACACGCCGCCGGGGGCCGTCGTCAGCCGTTCTTGATGCGGTTGGTGAGCTCCGTGACCTGGTTGTAGATGGACCGCCGTTCCGCCATCAGGGCGCGGATCTTGCGGTCCGCGTGCATGACCGTCGTGTGGTCGCGGCCGCCGAACTGGGCCCCGATCTTCGGCAGGGACAGGTCGGTGAGCTCCCGGCACAGGTACATGGCGATCTGCCGCGCCGTCACCAGGACCCGGCTCCGCGAGGATCCGCACAGGTCGTCCACGGTCAGCCCGAAGTAGTCCGCGGTGGCCGCCATGATGTCGGCGGCGGTGAGCTCCGGCGCGCTGTCCTCGCCCCCCGGGATCAGGTTCTTGAGGACGTCCTCGGCCAGGCCCAGGTCCACCGGCTGCCGGTTGAGGCTCGCGAACGCCGTCACCCGGATCAGCGCCCCCTCCAGCTCGCGGATGTTGCGCGAGATCCGGGAGGCGATGAACTCCAGCACCTCCGGCGGGGCGTTGAGCTGCTCCTGCACGGCCTTCTTGCGCAGGATCGCGATCCGGGTCTCCAGCTCGGGCGGCTGGACGTCGGTGATCAGACCCCACTCGAAGCGGTTGCGGAGCCGGTCCTCCAGGGTCACCAGCTGCTTGGGCGGCCGGTCGGAGGAGAGCACGATCTGCTTGTTGGCGTTGTGGAGCGTGTTGAAGGTGTGGAAGAACTCCTCCTGCGTCGACTCCTTGCTCGCGAGGAACTGGATGTCGTCGACGAGCAGGATGTCCATCTCGCGGTAGCGCTTGCGGAAGGCGTCGCCCTTGCCGTCGCGGATGGAGTTGATGAACTCGTTGGTGAACTCCTCCGAGCTCACGTACCGCACCCGGGTGCCGGGGTAGAGGCTCCGCGCGTAGTGCCCGATGGCGTGCAGCAGGTGCGTCTTGCCGAGACCCGACTCCCCGTAGATGAAGAGGGGGTTGTACGCCTTGGCCGGCGCCTCGGCCACGGCCACCGCCGCGGCGTGCGCGAAGCGGTTCGAGGCACCGATGACGAAGGTGTCGAAGAGGTACTTGGGGTTCAGCCGGGCGGTCGGCTCCAGCGGGCCCGAGGTCGAGCCGCCGGACGGGGCCGACGGCGGCGGCGCGGGCGTCGGCCGGGCCGGGCGGGGCGCGGGCTGCTCGTACGGCGGCTGGTCGTAGGACTGCTGCTCGTACTTCTGCGCCTCGTACTGAGGCTGCTCGTACTTCTGCTGTTCGTAGGAGGACGGCTCGTACTTCTGCTGCTCGTAGCCGCCCTGGTCGTAGCCGCCGGGTTCCGGCTGCTGGAGGTAGCCGGGCTGCGGGGAGGCGTACGGGTCGCGCTCGGGGAAGCGCTGCTGCTGCCAGCCGTAGTCGTCCTGGCCGCCGCGCGGCCAGGCGCCGGGCTCGGGGCGCGGCTGCTGGTACTCCGGGTAGGCGGGGCGGGCGGTGGGGAGCTGCTCCTCGCCGGGACCGGCGCCGGGGCGCGGGCCGCCGTACGGCTCGTAGGACTCGCGTGAGGGCGCGGGCGCGGCGGGGGGCGCGGGCTCGCCGGCGGAGTCGTCCACGGTGATGGCGATCCGGATCGGGCGGCCGCACTCCCGGCTGAGGGCGTCGCTGATCAGCGGGGCCAGGCGGCCCTCGAGGACCCGCTTGCCCCACTCGTTGGGGACGGCGAGCAGGGCGGTGTCCGCGACGAGGGCCAGCGGCTGGCAGCGCTCCACCCACTGCTTGTCCTTCGGCTCGATCCCCTGCTGACCCTCGCCGAGCAGCTTCTCGAGCACGCGTGGCCACACTGCGGCAAGATCGGCAGGTACGTCAGCCACAGAGCACGCTCTCTCACAGGTCCCGCGTCCCACGAATGTGTGGTTCTTTGGGACGGTCGGGACAAAAAATCAGGGATCAGGCAACGGTAGTCAGCCCGGTGGCTACGGTTCAAGTCGTTGTCCACAGCCTGTGCACAGTGTGGGGCAGGGGACGCTCGGTTTGACCGGATGGCGTAGCCCCGCGTACCGTAGCGAGGTCGAGTTGTCGATGGCTGCTGCCGCCTGCCTACCGATGGGCGAAGGTCACTGATTGTGATCATTTAGCGGTGTCCACTCGGGCGAACACGCGAGTTCCTCGTGGGCGCACGGTGACAGCCAGGCGATGTACCGCCACAACGATTCATTCTCTGGAGCCCCCGAGTGAGCAAGCGCACCTTCCAGCCGAACAACCGCCGTCGTGCCAAGACCCACGGCTTCCGTCTGCGTATGCGTACCCGCGCCGGCCGCGCCATCCTGGCGAACCGCCGCAGCAAGGGCCGTTCCGCCCTCTCCGCGTAACAACGCGCAGGTCGTGACGTCGTGCTGTCTCCCGAAAATCGGCTGAGGCGGCGCGAGGACTTCGCGAGCGCGGTACGACGAGGGCGCCGGGCCGGTCGCCCGCTCCTCGTCGTCCACCTACGTACCAGCGGTGCCACGGACCCGCACGAGCCGGGGGAGACTGTTCCCTCGCCGCGTGCGGGTTTCGTCGTCAGCAAGGCCGTCGGCGTCGCCGTCGTCCGGAACCGGGTGAAGCGTCGCCTGCGTCACCTCGTCCGCGACCGGCTGGCGCAGCTGCCCGCCGGTAGCCTGGTGGTGGTGCGGGCCCTGCCCGGAGCGGGTGACGCCGCCGTCGACGAGCTGGCCCGCGACCTGGACGCCGCCTTGGCGCGGCTGCTGGGAGGCGCGGCTCGATGAAGTACCCGCTGCTCGCTTTGATCAAGCTGTACCAGTGGACGATCAGTCCGCTGCTCGGGCCGGTGTGCCGTTATTACCCCTCGTGCTCGCACTACGGGTTCACGGCCATCGACCGGCATGGTGCGGTGAAGGGGACGGGCCTGACCGCCTGGCGGATCCTGCGGTGCAACCCGTGGTCCCCGGGTGGTGTGGACCACGTCCCACCCCGTAAACGCCCGCGTTGGCACGAGCAGCTGCGCAGTGCGTTGCGTAGATCTCGCAATGCTCAAGGAGCCTGATTAGTGGACACGATTGCCAGTCTGTTCAGCTTTATCACCACACCCGTGTCGTGGATCATCGTCCAGTTCCACAAGGTCTACGGCGCGATCTTCGGTGCGGACAGTGGGTGGGCCTGGGGCCTGTCCATCGTGTCCCTGGTGGTCCTGATCCGTATCTGTCTGATCCCGCTCTTCGTCAAGCAGATCAAGGCCACGCGCGGCATGCAGGCGCTCCAGCCGAAGATGAAGGCGATCCAGGAGCGCTACAAGAACGACAAGCAGCGTCAGTCCGAAGAGATGATGAAGCTGTACAAGGAGACGGGCACCAACCCGCTCTCCTCGTGCCTTCCCATCCTGGCGCAGTCCCCGTTCTTCTTCGCGCTCTACCACGTGCTCGCGGCCATCGCCAACGGCAAGACCATCGGCGTGATCAACCAGTCGCTGCTGGAGAGCGCCCGCCAGGCGCACATCTTCGGCGCCCCGCTGGCCGCCAAGTTCATGAACAGCAGCGAGGACGTCGCCAAGCTCGGCGCCTCGATCACCGACGTGCGCATCGTGACCGCCGTCATGATCGTCATGATGTCGCTGTCGCAGTTCTACACCCAGCGCCAGCTGATGCAGAAGAACGTCGACCTCTCGGTCAAGACGCCGTTCATGCAGCAGCAGAAGATGCTGATGTACATCTTCCCGCTGATCTTCGCGTTCATGGGCATCAACTTCCCCGTCGGCGTCCTCGTCTACTGGCTGACCACCAACGTGTGGACCATGGGCCAGCAGATGTACGTGATCAACCAGAACCCGACGCCGGGCAGCAAGGCGCAGGACCAGTACCTGACCCGTCTCCTGAAGCACGTCTCCACCCACGGGAACGTCAAGGGCCGGGGCAAGAAGAAGATCGTCGCGGCGATCGTCGCCAAGGGCCCGGACCGCAACGACAACGAGCGCAAGTTCATCACCGCGCTGTCGAAGCAGGGCATGGCCGCCCAGACGGACGGCTCCGTGATCAAGAGTTCTGAGGCCACGGCGGACGCCGACGCGGCGAGCGGCGGTGTCGCGACGAAGCGGCAGCAGCCCAAGCGGCAGACGAAGTCGAAGCGTCAGACGCCCCCCAGCAAGCCCTCCAAGAAGTAGAAGGAGTCCCTCCCGTGACGGAAGGCACCACCACCGCCGCCGCTGAGAGTGGCGACACCCTCACCCGCCTCGAGCAGGAGGGCGAGATCGCGGCCGACTACCTCGAGGGGCTGCTGGACATCGCCGACCTGGACGGCGACATCGACATGGACGTCGAGGCCGACCGCGCCTCGGTGTCGATCGTCAGCGACGCGGGCGGCCGCGACCTGCAGAAGCTCGTGGGCCGCGACGGTGAGGTCCTGGAGGCCCTTCAGGAGCTGACCCGCCTCGCGGTGCACCGGGAGACCGGGGACCGCAGCCGGCTGATGCTGGACATCGCCGGTTTCCGGGCGAAGAAGCGCGCCGAGCTGGCCGCCGTGGGCGCCCAGGCCGCGGCGGACGTGAAGGCCTCGGGCGAGCCGCTGAAGCTGGCTCCGATGACCCCGTTCGAGCGCAAGGTCGTCCACGACGCGGTGGCGGCGGCCGGCCTCAAGAGCGAGTCCGAGGGCGAGGAGCCGCAGCGCTTCGTCGTTGTGCTTCCGGCCTGACCCGGAATGTTGTGAGTCG
Source organism: Streptomyces sp. NPDC089915 (assembly GCF_040684675.1). NCBI lineage: Bacteria > Bacillati > Actinomycetota > Actinomycetes > Kitasatosporales > Streptomycetaceae > Streptomyces > Streptomyces sp. NPDC089915. Next base: position 23,296 of record NZ_JBFBGN010000063.1, read on the forward strand.
GCCCCGCCTGTGTCGCAGGCGGGGCCGATGTTTGTAAGCCTGGCAGTCGAACGACCACGGTTTTGGCGTGAGCGGTTCTGTACGGAAGGACGGTCCCCGTGACGGAGGCAGCGGAGCTTCCCCCGGCGCCTGAAGAGGCGCGCGCGGTGTTCGGTGAGTTTTTCCCGGAAGCTGTGCGGTATGCGGAGCTGCTCGCGGACGCGGGCGTCAAACGAGGCCTCATCGGGCCTCGTGAGGTTCCCCGGCTGTGGGAGCGGCACCTGCTGAACTGCGCGGTGCTCTCCGAGGTGGTGCCCGCCGGCGTCACCGTGTGCGATGTGGGCTCGGGAGCCGGTCTGCCCGGTATCCCGCTGGCCCTGGTCCGGCGGGACCTGAAGATCACCCTGCTGGAGCCGCTGCTGCGCCGGACGACCTTCCTCCAGGAGGCCGTCGAGCTGCTGGGGCTGGACCACGTCACGGTGGTGCGCGGCCGGGCCGAGGAGGTGCTGGGCAAGGTCCAGCCCGTGCACGTGGTCACCGCCCGCGCGGTCGCCCCGCTGGACCGGCTGGCGGGCTGGGGCGTGCCCCTGCTGCGGCCCTACGGCGAGATGCTGGCGCTCAAGGGCGATACGGCAGAGGAGGAGCTGGTGACGGCGAAGGCCGCCCTCAGCCGGCTCGGTGTGGTGAAGACCTCAGTGCTCCAGGTCGGCGAGGGCGTGGTCGACCCCCTGTCCACGGTGGTCCGGGTGGAGGTCGGGGAGAGCCCCGGCGGGGTGCGCTTCGCGGCCAAGCGGGCCAAGGCGGCGCGGGTCGGACGGACGCGCCGACGCCGCTGAGGCCTGGGCCGAGGGAGCGATCCGGGGCGGGTTGCGCCCTATAGGTATGGATTTCGGAGTGTCGTAGTGGGCTGAAGACTCCGTCCCGGCATCGTGTTTCACGTGAAACGTCGCTCTCTGCTGCACGGAATCATCAGCCGCGGCCGGGCTGCCGCGGCCCCCCGCCCCCGCCGCGACGCGGGGGTGACGGAGTTGTCCACAACGGTGGATTCATCCACAGGAGCACGGGCCCCGCTGGTTCGCGGGGCCCGTGGCATGGCAGGCTCTGTTCATCGCGAGCCCGCTGCCGAGGAGAGTGACACCGTGCGGTCCGACGCCAACCTCGCGGGGCCGATGACCGATCCGGTCCCCGGTCCCCGCTCCGAACCCCAGGGCGATGACGTTTCGCTGGGCGCACCCCCGGCGATGGCCGGGGGAGACGTTCCCTCACCCCTCGTCGACAACGACGAGGACACCCCCATCGGCCGTGCCGCGCAGCTGGCGGTGGAGAACATCGGGCGTTCCGGTGTCCCCCTGCCCCGGCCCGCCGAGACCCGGATCATGGTGGTCGCCAACCAGAAGGGCGGCGTGGGCAAGACCACGACGACCGTGAACCTGGCGGCCTCCCTGGCCCAGCACGGCGCACGGGTCCTCGTGATCGACCTCGACCCGCAGGGCAACGCCTCCACGGCGCTGGGGATCGACCACCACGCGGACGTGCCCTCCATCTACGACGTGCTCGTCGACAGCCGGCCCCTGCTGGAGGTCGTCCAGCCCGTGGTGGACGTCGAAGGCCTCTTCTGCGCCCCGGCCACCATCGACCTCGCGGGTGCCGAGATCGAGCTGGTCTCCCTGGTGGCCCGCGAGAGCCGGCTCCAGCGGGCGATCCAGGCGTACGAGCAGCCGCTCGACTACATCCTGATCGACTGCCCGCCCTCCCTGGGCCTGCTGACCGTGAACGCCCTGGTGGCGGGCGCGGAGGTACTGATCCCGATCCAGTGCGAGTACTACGCGCTGGAGGGGCTGGGCCAGCTCCTGCGCAACGTCGACCTGGTGCGGGCCCACCTCAACCCGACCCTGCACGTGTCCACGATCCTGCTGACGATGTACGACGGCAGGACCCGGCTGGCCTCGCAGGTGGCGGAGGAGGTGCGCACCCACTTCGGCAAGGAGGTGCTGCGCACCAGCATCCCGAGGTCGGTGCGCATCTCGGAGGCCCCGAGCTACGGGCAGACGGTCCTCACCTACGACCCGGGTTCCAGCGGTGCCCTCTCCTACATGGAGGCGGCGCGGGAGATCGCGCTCCGCGGAGCCGGAATCCATTACGACGCCCAGAACGCCCACACGGGCGCGGGCATGAACAGCACGCAGAGCATGGCGGAGGGGATCCAGTGAGTGAGCGACGTAGGGGTCTGGGGCGGGGGCTCGGCGCGCTGATCCCGGCCGCTCCCCAGGAGAAGGCTCCGGCGATGGGCGCGGGGTCCACGTCCCCGTCGGCCGTACCGGTACTGACGTCGGAGCGGGGCATCGCCGCGGCGAAGCTGGCCGCCCTGAGCCAGGCCGATGTTTCACGTGAAACGCTGCCGCAGGGCGAGCCGGCGGCCGTGCCCGCGCCGGCCCGGCCGGAGGAGACGGCGGGGGCGACCTTCGCGGAGCTTCCGCTGGACGCCATCACGCCGAACCCGAAGCAGCCGCGCGAGGTGTTCGACGAGGACGCCCTCGCGGAGCTGGTGACCTCGATCGAGACGGTGGGTCTGCTCCAGCCGGTGGTCGTCCGGCAGGCCGGGTCCCCCGGGCGCTACGAACTCATCATGGGCGAGCGGCGCTGGCGCGCCTGCCGTGAGGCGGGACTGGAGCGCATCCCCGCGATCATCCGGGCGACGGACGACGAGAAGCTCCTTCTCGACGCCCTCCTGGAGAACCTGCACCGGGCGCAGCTGAACCCGCTGGAGGAGGCGGCTGCCTACAGCCAGCTCCTTGAGGAGTTCAACTGCACCCACGACCAGCTGGCGGACCGGATCGGGCGCTCGCGTCCGCAGGTCACGAACACGATCCGGCTGCTGAAGCTCTCGCCCCGGGTGCAGCGCCGGGTGGCGGCCGGGGTCCTCTCGGCGGGTCACGCGCGTGCCCTGCTGAAGGTGGAGGACACCGGGCGGCAGGACGATCTGGCGCAGCGGATCGTGGACGAGGGGCTCTCGGTCCGTACGGTGGAAGAGATCGTGGCCCTGATGGACTCCGAGCCGTCGGGCGCCGTGAAGCCCAAGGGCCCGCGGGCCGGCGGCCGGGTCTCTCCGGCGCTCAGCGAGCTGGCGACGCGGCTGTCGGACCGGTTCGAGACGCGGGTGAAGGTGGACCTGGGCCAGAAGAAGGGCAAGATCACCGTCGAGTTCGCGTCGATGGAGGACCTTGAGCGGATCCTGGGGACCCTGGCGCCGGGCGAGGGCAGGGTGCTGGAGCAGGGCCTCTCCGGGGAGTAGCCCGTCCCCTCCCGTTTTCCCCACTGCCCCCTGTTTCTCGAGATGTCCACCCTCGAAGAAGCAGGGGGCAGTGGTTACGATGCGGTCATGGGTCGTCGGCTCGTACCGCTCACGCTGGACAACCTCCAGGACCTGCCCAGGCGTTGCCGCAGCTGTGTGTTCTGGGAGCTCGATCCCGTCACCGGCGAGGCCGCCGTGAAAGCGGGCACCGCGGAGCTGGAGAAGGAGGCCTGGATCTCCTCCGTCCTGCTGGACTGGGGCTCCTGCGGCCGGGTGGTCTACGTGGACGAGGTCCCGGTGGGCTTCGTCCTCTACGCGCCGCCCGCCTACGTGCCCCGCGCCGCCTCTTTCCCGACGAGCCCCGTCTCCCCAGACGCGGTGCAGCTGATCACGGCGTGGATCATGCCGGGCTATCAGGGGCAGGGCCTCGGACGGGTGATGGTGCAGACGGTCGCCAAGGACCTGCTGCGGCGGGGGTTCAAGGCGATCGAGGCCTTCGGCGACGCCCGTTGGGAGAGGCCCGCCTGTCTACTGCCCGCCGACCACCTGCTGTCGGTGGGCTTCAAGACCGTACGCCCCCATCCGGCGTATCCGCGGCTGCGGCTGGAGCTGCGGACGACGCTGTCGTGGAAGGAAGACGTGGAGCTGGCCCTGGACCGGCTGCTGGGCGGGGCGAGGGCGCGGAAGGAACCGGCGCTGCGGCCGCTGTGAAGGTCATCGGGTACGTGGAAGGGGCCGCCCCCGGGAGGGGCGGCCCCGTTGTTTCACGTGAAACATCCCCCGGCGGTCGCCGGGGCCCGGCCCTTAGGCCTTGGCCTGGATGAAGCCGTCCAGGTCGCGCAGGATGGCGGCCTTCGGCTTGGCACCGACGATGGTCTTGGCGACCTCGCCGCCCTGGTAGACGTTCAGGGTCGGGATGGACATGACGCCGTACCGGGCGGCCGTGGCCGGGTTCTGGTCGATGTTGAGCTTGACGATCTCGATCTGGTCGCCGTACTCGGCCGCGATCGCCTCCAGGGACGGGGCGATCTGGCGGCACGGACCGCACCACTCGGCCCAGAAGTCCACGAGCACGGGCTTGTCGCTGCCGAGGACCTCGGCGTCGAAGTCGGCGTCAGTCACGTTCTTGAGGGTGCCGGCCACAGCGGCCTCCTTCTTTCCTGCGGGGTGGGGTGTAGGGGTGGAGCGGGTCAGACGGTCGCGGCGGCCGGCTCGGCGTCCGAGAGCGCCGCGAGGAAGCGCTCCGCGTCGAGCGCGGCGGAGCAGCCGGTGCCGGAGGCGGTGATGGCCTGACGGTAGGTGTGGTCCACGACGTCGCCGGCGCCGAAGACACCGGGGACGTTGGTGCGCGTCGAGGGGGCGTCGACCTTGAGGTAGCCCTCGTCGTCCAGGTCGAGCTGACCGGTGAAGAGCTCGGTGCGCGGGTCGTGGCCGACGGCGATGAACAGGCCGGTCACGGGCAGCTCGGAGGTCTCGCCGGTCTTGGTGTTGCGCAGCGTCAGCCCGGAGAGCTTCTGCTCGCCGTGGATCTCGGCGACCTCGCTGTCCCAGGCGAAGGAGATCTTCGGGTCGGCGAAGGCGCGGTCCTGCATGGCCTTGGAGGCGCGCAGGCTGTCGCGGCGGTGGACGATGGTGACCGACTTGGCGAAGCGGGAGAGGAAGGTCGCCTCCTCCATCGCGGTGTCGCCGCCGCCGACCACGGCGATGTCCTGGTCCTTGAAGAAGAACCCGTCGCAGGTCGCGCACCAGGAGACGCCGCGTCCGGAGAGCGCGTCCTCGTTGGGCAGACCGAGCTTGCGGTGCTGGGAGCCGGTGGTGACGATGACGGCCTTGGCGCGGTGCACGGTGCCGGCGGTGTCGGTGACGGTCTTGATCTCACCCGTGAGGTCCACGGAGACGATGTCGTCCGGCACGAGCTCGGCGCCGAAACGCTCGGCCTGCGCACGCATGTTGTCCATGAGGTCCGGGCCCATGATGCCGTCCCGGAAGCCCGGGAAGTTCTCGACCTCGGTGGTGTTCATCAGCGCGCCGCCCGCGGTGACGGCACCCTCGAAGACCAGGGGGCTGAGCGAAGCGCGTGCGGTGTACAGGGCGGCCGTGTAACCGGCCGGCCCGGAGCCGATGATGATCACGTTTCGTACGTCGCTCACGGGTTCTTTCCTCGTCTCTGCGGACTTCGTGGTGCCTACCGGGGGCCGGTGCGGACTCTCACCCCACCCAACGGATCCTACGGCGCCCGCATTCCCCGCCCGTCACCCTCTGCCTCCGAATGTGCCGGGAGCCGCACCCGCGGTCCTTCAGCCGCGCGGGTACGTCCGGGTGAGAAGGGGCTTCTCCGTGGTTCCGGAAGGGCCGTCCGCGCAGCCCGAGGCCACGAGGTAGGCGTCCACCAGAGCGGGGTCCTCCGTGTGGGGCAGGACGACGAGGTAGACGGGTGTGCCCTGGTAGCGGCCCGGCTCCGCGGCGAGGGGGGTCTCGGTGCGGCCGGTGGCCCGCTGCACGCAGGGGGGCACGGAGGCCGGGGCCGGTTCCGGCGAGCCCGGCCGCTCGGCGGGGGCCAGCCCGGGGGAGGGGTTCTCCAGCTCCATGGTCCGGTTCGAGTCCCCGGGCGCGGTCTTGGGCGCGTTCGCGGCGGGCCCGGCGGCCAGCAGCCGGTGGACGTTCTGCTGGAGCCCCTGAGCGGTGTACTCGCCGGGGGCGGCCGAGCCGTCGGCCCGCACGGTGTTGCTGCTCGTGGTGGTCTCGTGGGCGCCGGTCCCGGTCAGTCCGTTGAAGAGGAGGACGCCGAGGACGCAGGCGGCCGCGCCGGCGAGGCCGGTGAGGACGGCGATCCGGCGGCGGGCGCGGCGACGGCCGGGGCCCGTTGAGCCGGACGGGTGACCGGTGGGCCGGCGCTCGGTCCGGACCGGGACGGTTTCACGTGAAACATCGGCCGTGGTGCGCGGTCCGGGAGCGGGCGGGGCCTCGGCCCGGGAGGCGGTGGAGTCGAGCAGGGCCTCGGCGGCGAGGGCCGCGTCGATGCGCCCGGCGATGTCGGAGGGCATCCGCGGCGGTCCGGGCAGGGTGCCCAGCAGGGAGCGGATCTCCTCCAAGGAGGCGAGGACGTCGGCGCACAGGGCGCAGTCCGCGAGATGGCGGCGGACCTCGGCGGTGCGGGAGGGGGAGAGGAGACCTTCGGTCAGGTCGGAGATCTCCGAGACCTCCGGGTGCCGGATCGTGCCGGCAGTTCCGGTCGTGGGGGTCACGGTCGTCCACCTCCGCCCTTCACAGGGTCTGGGTCTGGTTCTGGATGCCTGGGGTCTGCCGCAGATGGGACGGGTGCCCCCGGCGTCCGGTTCCTTCCCCGCTCGGCGGCGGTGTTATCCCCGGCATTCGTGCGCAGATGAGTGAGGAGCGGGAGGAGTTTCGCCCGGCCGCGCGCGCACCGGCTCTTCACGGTGCCGACGGGCACGTCGAGGACGGCGGCGGCTTCGGCGACGGGGTAGCCCTGCATGTCGACGAGGACGAGGGCGGCCCGCTGGTCGGCGGGCAGGGTGGCGAGGGCGGCCAGGAGCTGCCGGTGGAGGTCCTGGCGCTCCGCGGGGGCCTCGGCGGACTCGTGGGGCTCCAGGAGGCGCTCCAGGCGTTCCGTGTCGGCGAGGGGAGCGGTGCGGCGGGAGGCGGCCTTGCGGGCACGGTCCAGGCAGGCGTTGACGGTGATCCGGTGCAGCCAGGTGGTCACCGCGGAGTCCCCGCGGAAGGTGTGGGCGGCCCGGTAGGCGGAGACCAGGGCGTCCTGGACGGCGTCGGCCGCCTCCTCCCGGTCGCCGAGGGTCCGCAGGGCGACGGCCCACAGCCGGTCGCGGTGCCGCCGCACCAGCTCCCCGAAGGCCTCCGGGTCCCCGGCGACGTGCAGGGCCAGGAGTTCCTGGTCGCTGCGGTCGCCGGCTGCGGCTTCGTCCAACGGTGAGCCCCCTCCCCTGCCGGGCGTCAGCCCTTGAACTTCACGTCCGTGATGCCCTGCTTGTACCCGGCGCCGCTGTAGTCGTCGTAGCCCGCGTACGGCATCTCGGTGATCCACAGGAGCACGTAGCGGGTCCTGACCGGCTTGTCCGTGGTCAGCTTGGCGCCGTTGTCCTTGGTGGTCGTGCCCGCGATCTTCTTCTTCGCGTCGGTGGCGCTCTTGAGCGACGGCGACATCGAATCGACGGCGTAGAGCGTCAGGGTGGTGTGGTCGCCCGGGTGCCTCAGCCCTATCGAGGCCTCGCTGACCTCCTGCTCGGAGCCGAGGTCGTAGATGATCCCGACACCGGGCTTGATCACGATCTTCGGGCCGTCGGAGAAGCTCTTGGTCCGCCAGTAGCTGGAGGCGTCCCCGTCGTAGGTCTTGCCGACGTCGGCGGCGTTCTGCGGGGTGCCGTCGGGGGCGAACTCCTTCGCGTCCTTGATGGGGACGGCGGCGAGTTCCTTCTTCTCCGGGGCGGGGCCCTGCTGCTGGGGCTGGGTGGTCTCGCTGTTGTTCTGCTTGCCGTGGTCCAGGAGGGCGTCGGCCAGCTGCCAGCTGCCCAGGCCCAGGGCGGCGATCAGGAGGGCGGCGACGCCCCACTTCAGGGCGCGGCCGGTACGGCTCTGCAGCGGGGGCGGCGGGGGCACGGGTGCGGCGATCTTCGTCGTCGGCATGCCGACGGGAGCCGGGCGTCCGTAGCTGCCCTGCTGGTAGGTGGTGTGCTGGTACTCCGGCGGGGCCGTGAAGGCGGGCTCGGGCGGCCGGATGCGGGGCATCGCGGCGACGGCCTTGGCCAGCTCCTCCGGGGTGGTGCAGGCGGGCTCCTGGCGGGAGGCGGTGGCCCCGTCGTTGGCGAGGGCGCGCATGGCGAGCTCGCCGAGACCCCGGTGGACGCCGGCGCGGACCTGGTCGGGGGCGAGCAGGCCGACGCCCTTGGGCAGCCCGCGCAGGCCGTAGGCGTCGTTCTCGTAGGGCCAGCGCTGGGTGAGGGCGGCGTACAGCAGGGCGCCGATGGCCTCGGTGTCCGCCCGCTGCGGGGTGTCGCTGGTGATGCCGCGCAGGGCGGCGTTCACGGCGAGGCCGCGGATGCGGTACTGGCCGGTGGAGGTACGGAGTATCGCGCTGGGCGTCAGGCGCAGGTGGGCCAGGCCCTCGCGGTGGGCGGCGGCCATGGCCTGGGAGACCTGGCTGACCAGCTGGTAGGCCTCGTGGGGCTCCAGCGTGCCGTCGGCGAGGACGGCGGTGAGCTCGGTGGCGTCGGGCAGCCACTCGTGGACGACGTAGACCAGGTCGTTCTCCTCGACGGCGTCGAGGACCTGGACGAAGCGGGGGTCGCCGAGCAGCGCGGAGGAGCGGGCCGCCGCCAGGACGGTGCGGGCCCGGGGGTGGTCGGCGGGCAGCAGGTGCACCCCGACGGCCCGGCGCAGCTTCTCGTCCATGGCGCGCCAACTGCTGAATCCGTCCAGACGGGTGACGCACTCCTCGAGGCGGTAGCGCCTCGCGAGCTTGTGGCCGCTGTGGAGTTCGGGCGCGGCCGCGGGTGCCGCGCTTCTGCGTTCGCCGTCCTTCTCGGGCATGGGCTCGTCCGCGGCTCGTCCGTTCTGGGTGTCCACCCCGTCGGCCGTGGCCTTGGCCGCATCTGCGGCCAGCGGCTGGTCGCCGCTGTTGTCGGCCACGTCGACGGCAGCCGTGCTACGTTCCGCCACCGTCGTCCCTGCCTCCCCATCCGTTGCGCGCTGTCGGCCAGTCTGCGAAGCCATGCCAATTGTGCCCACAGTCCGGCGCTATGCACGACACGCGATCGGGCCCGACGGTTGTGCGCATCAGCGTCCCAGTCGGCCGCGGACCATTCCGACCATGGAGTTGAGCTCTTCGATCCGCATGCGCTTGGCGGCGACGAGGAACACGGCCGCCAGTACGATGCCGCCGCCGACCAGGGCGGAGAGGGAGCCGAGGGCCCCGCTGCCCAGGAACCGCATGATTCCGAAGGCGGCGGCGCCGCCGACCGCGGCGGCCGGGACGCAGGCGCCGATCAGGCGGGTGTAGGTGCGCATCACGTGGGCCCCGTCGAGGTCTCCGCCGAGGCGGGACTTGAGGCGGCGCCAGGCCACGCCGACGCCGACCACGTAGCCGAGGCCGTAGGCGGCGGCCATGCCGACGACCGCCCAGCGCGCGGGCAGGACGAAGTAGGCGAGGACCGAGACACCGGCGTTGACCGCCGCGACGATGACCGTGTTGTAGAAGGGGGTCCGGGTGTCCTCGTAGGCGTAGAACCCGCGCAGGACCACGTACTGGACCGAGTACGGGATCAGACCGAGGCCGAAGGCCATCAGGACGTAACCGATGTTCACGGCGTCCTTGCCGGCGCTGGCGTAGAGCAGGGTGGCCATCGGGACGCCGAGCGCGAGGAACGCGAAGGCGCAGGGCACGATGGCGACGGCCGAGGTGCGCAGGCCGTAGGAGATGTCGTCGCGGACGGCGGCGGCGTCGCCGTCGTGGGCGGAGCGGGAGATGCGCGGCAGGACGGCCGTCATGACGGAGACGGTGATGATGGCCTGCGGCATCTGCCACAGCAGCAGCGCGTAGTTGTAGGCGGTGATGCCGGTACCGCCGTGGCCCTGCTTCTCGGCGGCGGTGCCGGCCGCGGTGGCGAGCTGGGTGACGACGACGAGGCCGATCTGGTTGGCGAGGACGAAGAAGAACGTCCACTTGGCCAGTCCGGCCGCCTTGCCGAGGCCGTGGCCCTTCCAGTCGAAGCGCAGGCGCGGCCTGAAGCCGGCGTCGCGCAGGTAGGGCAGCATCGCGAGGGACTGGACGGCGAGGCCGAGCAGGGTGCCGATGCCCAGGAGGCGGACCCCCTCGGGGGTGATGGTCGCCTCCGAGACCCCGGAGGCGGTGAAGCCGCCGAAGGCCCAGATGAAGGCGCCGAACGTGGCGATGACGACGATGTTGTTGAGGACCGGGGTCCACATCATCGCGCCGAACCGGCCCCGGGCGTTGAGGATCTGACCGAGCACCACGTGGACGCCCATGAAGAACATCGTGGGCAGGCAGTAGTGGGCGAAGGCCACGGCGACGTCGAGGCGCTTCGGATCGCCGGCGATCGTCGGCGACATCATGCGGATGAAGAGCGGGGCGGCGAGGACGCAGACGGTGGTCACCGCGCCCAGGAGCGTGATGACGAGGGTGAGCAGGCGGTTGGCGTAGGCCTCGCCGCCGTCGTCGTCGTTCTTCATGGCGCGCACGAGCTGCGGGATGAAGACCGCGTTCAGGGCGCCGCCGCCGACGAGGACGTAGATCATCGTCGGCAGGGTGTTGGCGACCTGGTAGGAGTCGTTGAGGGTGGCGACGCCGATGGCGCCCGCGATGACCAGGGTGCGGGCGAAGCCGGTGATGCGGGAGACGATCGTGCCCGCGGCCATCAGCGCGCTGGACTTGAGCAGGCTGGCCGCCTTGCCGGCGGGCTTGCTCGGGGCCGGGGCGGCGACGGGGGCCTCCTCCGCCGGAGCGCCGGGGGCCGCCTGCTGGTCGCGGTAGAGGTGGGTGAAGGCGTCGGGCTCGGGCTGCTCGTCGGAGGCGGCCGTCACGAGCGAGTCCACGCCGACGAACTGCGTCGTCGCCGCGTGGTCGCCGTAGGGCAGGTGGCGGGAGGGGCCGTCCGGTTCGGGCGGCGGGGTCTGGGCCCACACGCGCGGGTCGGGGCCGTGCGAGGGCGCCTGCGGGGCCGCGTACAGCGGACCGGGCTCCTGGTAGGTGCCGGGCGGCGGCGGGGGGTGCGAGGCCCGGTCGTAGAGGACCTCGGCGACCGGGTCCTGGGCCGACAGGTCCTGCGACCGGTACGGGTCGTAGTCGTAGGCGTCCTGGACGTACGGGTCGTGGTCCGGCGCGGGCGCGGGCGGCGGAACCTGCCCGGGCACCGGAGTGCCGGGGGCAGTGCCCTGGGAGGGCCCAGCAGGCCCGCCAGCGCCCTGCGCGCGGTCACCGTCGTACGGCGCGTTCATCGCAACCCCACCTCATCGTCCCCAGGCCGACCGGCCACGGCATCGCTCAACGGTCCACTGTCTCACCCGTTCCGGACCCCTCTGTGCTTTGCGGTCCGGTGTCCGTGCTCTCGTCACTCGGCTGCGTGCTCTCCTCGGCGGCCGCCCGGGCGGCGACCCGCTTGCGGCTGGCGTACATCTTGATGCCGGCCAGGACGAGGAGGAGCACGCCGCCCGCGATGACGAGCATGACGGTGGGGGTGATCTCGGTGGCCTCGACGGTGAACCTGCGTTCCTTGCCGTACGGCACGCCGTCCTTCGTGAACAGGCGTGCGGTGACCTCGACCGGACCACTCGCGGTGGCGTTGGCGGTGAACTTTACCGTCTGGCTGTGGCCGCCCTGAACGGTGACTTCCTGTTCCGATTCGCCGCTGTCGCCCACCATCAGACGGGTCGGATTGGCGGACTTCACCCTCAGTACCAGGTTGTGTACGTCCTGGACGAGGCTGTTCTGGACGCTGACCGGGATCGTCGCGCTATGTCCGGACAAGGTGGCGTCGGACTTGGGGATGACCTTGACCTTGTCGGTCAGTCCGACCAGGTAGGCCTGGACCTCGTCGCGGTAGCGGTCGGCCTCCTCGGGGCGGCCGCGCCAGGACGTGGACATCTCCCGGTTGGTGGTGTTGCCGAAGGGGATCTCGACCCGGTCCGGCGCCGTGAGGATGACCTTGAAGTGGTCGAGGGTGCTCTGGGTGGTGCGGATCTTCTCGAACGCCGACACCGGGAGCTCCTGCCGGCTCAGGGCCTCCGGGTACTGGCCCGCGCCGGGGACCTGGGTCGCGGCGCCGGGGTCGGGCTTGGCGGCGGCGGCCGCCTCCAGGTCGGAGGGCTGGGTCCAGCGCGCGGCCTGGAGCCCGCGCAGGGCGATGGCCATCGAATCGGCCTGGCTGGCGGAGGGACGGCGCTGGGGCGCCACCACGTAGCTGCGCGGCTCGTCGCCGTTCTGCAGGTTGAGCGCCAGGCTGTGGGCGAGGAACCGCTGCACGGCGAGCGTGGAGTTCCCGGCGCTGGCCATGTCGCCCTCGAAGGCCGTGGACAGGGAGGCGTCGGCGACCACGGCGGTGGTGCCCGCGCCGATGGGACGGGCGGCGCTCGGCGTGTAGCCGAGCGCGCCGGTCTCCTGGAGGCTGTCGCTGCGGGTGAGGACGTTGTGGGCGCCGGCCGAGGTGGCGACGTTCACGATCGACGGGTCGATCGCGCCGTCCACGGGCCAGGAGAAGTCGGTGGAGGCGGGCACGTGCAGCACCGTCTCGACGGCCTGCTTCGCCTTGTCCGTGGCGGGCCGCAGCTGGCCCAGGGTGCCGGAGACGTCCTTGCCGTGGTGGGCGAGGGAGGCGATGTCGGGGTCGGCGAACGGCAGGGCGACGACCTTCTTGCCCTGGACGGCCGACTCCAGGGAGCTCAGCCACTGCTCGGCGACGGCCTTGCTGCGGCCCTGGACGGGCTTTCCGCCGTCCGCGCCGCGCACCCGGTAGCCCTTGGTCATGGCGTCGACGGTGGCCAGCAGGTCGGGGTCGATGACCCAGGTGACGGGCAGGTCCTTGCCGAGCGAGACCATCCGCTCCAGCCGGCCGCCCGGCCGCAGCTCCTCGGCGAGGGAGTCGTCCATGAAGACCGGGGTCTGGACCTCGTCCGAGCCGGTCTCGGCGGTGACGCGGGTCGTGGAGATCAGCGGCCACACGTAGGTGAGTGAGGAGCGCTTGGCCGCCGGGTCCGGCTGCCAGGGCAGGAAGGTCCGCTGGATGCCGAGCACCTGCTCGGAGGGGTGGCCGTCGGTCGACCCGGACACGGAGACGCCCAGCTGGTAGACGCCGTCGGCACCGAGGTCCAGCTTGTTCACCGGCACCTTGATCGTGAAGGGCTGGCCGACCTTGGAGGGGAGGGAGTCGATCTTCACGGCGAAGGCGGGGTCGATCTCCCCCGGGTCGGCCCCCGGCCGGAAGCCCTTGCGGTCCGCGACCTCGTCGATGGCCGACCGGTCGCCCACCATGGGTCCGACCCGCAGTCCGACGTGGGCTCCCCTGACCGTCTCGCGGCCGTTGTTGACCACGGTCCCCTGGATGGTCAGCGTGTCGCTCTTGACCGGGGCGCTGGGCGAGACCTCGGACAGCTGGACGTCGACGGAGGACTCGGCGGCCTGGGCCGCGGGGGCGGGGGCGTAGATCAGAGCGGCCAGTACCGGCGTTCCGCTCAGCAGGACGACCGCCCGCCTCAGCCATCGTCGCCGGGCGGGGACGGAGGCCGCCCCCTGGATTTCTGCCGCCTCGGCCACGCGCTCACCAGTCCCTCGAAGTGTCAGTGGTCGTCGGTTCTGCGTCCACGCATGGTAACGAGGCGCGCTGTGCGCGAGTGCCGCGCCTTGCTCCACAAGATCCCTTCCGCCCCGGTTCCGGTTCCCGGGCCGGGGCGGCAGCGCCCGGGAGAAACCGGGCGGCCCCCGGCGGGCGGGGCACGTACCCTTTTCTGTTGTGCCGAACGCCAATGAAGACAACCCCAGTGCCCTGAGTCAGGTGCAGCGCCGCGCGGTCAGTGAACTGCTGCGGGTCGCACCCGTCGCCGACGAGCTCGGCCGCCGGTTCCAGGAGGCGGGCTTCCGCCTCGCCCTGGTCGGCGGGTCCGTACGCGACGCGCTGCTCGGGCGTCTCGGCAACGACCTCGACTTCACCACCGACGCGCGTCCCCAGGACGTTCTGAAGATCATGCGGCCGTGGGCCGACTCCGTCTGGGACGTCGGCATCGCCTTCGGCACGGTCGGCGCCCAGAAGGGCGCCCGCGTCGGAGACGAGGTCCGCAGCTTCCAGATCGAGGTCACGACCTACCGCTCCGAGGCGTACGACCGCACCTCCCGCAAGCCCGAGGTCTCCTACGGCGACTCGATCGAGGAGGACCTGGTCCGCCGGGACTTCACCGTCAACGCCATGGCCCTCGCCCTGCCGGAGCAGCGGTTCGTCGATCCGCACGGCGGTCTGGAGGACCTGGCCGCCGGCGTGCTGCGGACGCCCGGCACCCCGGAGGACTCCTTCTCCGACGACCCGCTGCGCATGCTGCGGGCGGCCCGGTTCGCCGCGCAGCTGGACTTCGAGGTCGCCCCCGAGGTGGTGGCGGCCATGAAGGCGATGGCCGACCGGATCGAGATCGTCTCGGCCGAGCGGGTGCAGGCCGAGCTGAACAAGCTGGTGCTCGCCGCCCACCCGCGCAAGGGCCTGGCGCTCCTGGTCGACACCGGTCTCGCGGACCGGGTCCTGCCGGAGCTGCCCGCGCTGCGGCTGGAGAGTGACGAACACCACCGGCACAAGGACGTCTACGACCACTCGCTGATCGTCCTGGAGCAGGCGATCGCGCTGGAGGAGGACGGCCCGGACCTGGTCCTGCGGCTCGCTGCCCTGCTGCACGACATCGGCAAGCCCCGGACACGCCGCTTCGAGAGCGACGGCCGGGTCTCGTTCCACCACCACGAGGTGGTGGGCGCGAAGATGACCAAGAAGCGCATGACGGCGCTGAAGTACTCGAACGACATGGTCAAGGACGTGTCCCGGCTGGTCGAGCTGCACCTGCGGTTCCACGGCTACGGGGACGGCGAGTGGACCGACTCCGCGGTGCGGCGCTACGTGCGCGACGCGGGCCCGCTCCTGGACCGGCTGCACAAGCTGACCCGGTCCGACTGCACCACCCGCAACAAGCGCAAGGCCAGCGCGCTCTCCCGGACCTACGACGGCCTGGAGGAGCGGATCGCGCAGCTCCAGGAGCAGGAGGAGCTGGACGCGATCCGCCCCGACCTGAACGGCAACGAGATCCAGCAGGTCCTGGAGATCGGCCCGGGCCCGGCGGTGGGCAAGGCGTACGCCTTCCTGCTGGAGCAGCGGCTGGAGCACGGTCCGATGGAGCGGGAGGCCGCGGTGGCGGCTCTCAAGCAGTGGTGGGCCGAGCAGGCTCCCCGGGCCTGACGGCGGTCGGCCGCGGCCCCGGGCCGATGTTTCACGTGAAACGGTGCCTACGTTTCACGTGAAACATCGACCCCGTAGCGGCGCCGGCGCCGGAA
>NZ_JBFBGN010000064.1:0-38369 GCF_040684675.1 Streptomyces sp. NPDC089915
CTCGCCACCCGCTACGACAAACGAGCCCGCCACTACCAAGCCCTGGTCACCCTCGCCTGCCTGCGACTATGGCTCCCCACCTGACATTGCGGACAGGCCCTAGGGCCGGGTGCGGGCATCGCGGGTGTGGGCGCGGCCGCGTGCCGGCCCGCCCGGGGCGGCGCGGGCCCCGACGGCGTGGGCGCGGCCCCCGTCCCGGTCTGCCCGGAAGTCGACTTGACGGCGGGCGGCCGCGCCGGAAACCGCCCGGGCGGTGGCCCCGGCGGGCCACCATGGCGGTGCGGTACCCGCCGAGACGACAGGAGCGCGCCCGTGACCGGCCCCGACGCATCCCCCGAAGACCACCACCCGGCCACCGCCTCCTCCGCTCCCCCGGCGCTGAACGAGGTGATGTTCGGCCACGTCCACTCCGCGGCCCTGCGGGCGGTGGCCGTACACCGGATCCCCGACCACCTCGCCGACGGCCCCCGCACGCCCGAGGAGCTCGCCGCGCTCAGCGGCACCGACGCCGCCGCGCTGCGCCGCCTGCTGCGGCTGCTCGCGGTCCGGGGCCTGTTCCACGAGGACGAGCGGGGCCGGTTCCGGCTGGAGCCCGCCGGGCGGCCGCTGCGGACCGACGTCGAGGACTCGCAGCACGCCGGTGTGCTGATGATCACCGATCCGATGTTCACGCGGTCCGCCGCCGAGCTGCCGGAGACCCTCCGCGGCGGGCGGTCCTCCTTCGAGCTGGCGTACGGGAGCCCCTTCTTCGAGCACCTGCACAAGTCCCCCGAGGACCGTGCCGTCTTCGACACGGGCATGGCCTCGCTGTCCGGCCGCGAGGACGAACTCATCGCGCGGAGCTACGCGTTCCCCGAGCGGGGGCGGGTGGTCGACGTGGGCGGCGGCCGGGGCGGACTGCTGCGGGCCGTGCTGGACCGGGCGCCCGGGCTGGACGGCGTGCTCTTCGACCGGCCGGCCACCGTCGCCGAACACCTCCTGGACGGGCCCGCGCGGGCGGGGCGGTGGCGCACCGAGGGCGGGGACTTCTTCGAGGCCGTTCCGTCCGGCGGGGACCTCTACCTGCTCAAGCACATCCTGCACGACTGGAACGACGAGGACGCGCTGCGCATCCTCGGCTCGGTCCGCCGCGCGGCGGCGCCGGGGACGCGGCTTCTGGTCGTGGACGCGGTGCTGCCCGGGGGCGGGGTGCCGCATCCGGCGGTGGCACTGGACATCGTGATGCTGATGGTCGTCGAGGGGCGCGAGCGGACCGCCGCCGAGTTCGAGGGGCTGTTGTCGCGCGCGGGGTTCCGGCTGCGGCGGATCCTGCCGACGGCCGCGCTGCCGTCGGTGATCGAGGCGGTCGCGGTGTGACCGGCGCCCGGCCGCCCGGGGTCACAGGACGGCGGTCACGAGCGGGAAGAGCAGCGCGGCCGCCACGCTGAGCACGAACACGGCGGCCAGCCCGGCCAGCGCGGCGATCAGATGGGCCTCCCCCTTCCCTCCCCTGCCGCGGCGGGCCCACCGCAGCAGCCAGGAGGCGAGGGCGAGGAAGGGGACGAGCAGGAAGCCGGTGACGGCGCCGGCGTGCCCGACCGCCGGGCCGGACGGTTCGTACGCCTTCCCCCTGACGATGCGGACCGGTACGGCGCTGCCCGGCCGGTACGCGGCCGCGGCCGCCTCCAGCAGCACCTCGCGGCGCGGGGCGCCGGAGCCGCGCGGGGTGTAGACGCCCTCGCACTCGGTGCCGCCCGGGTAGCCCTCCGCGTCGCGGGCCGCGTAGCACTCGGACACGGCCAGGGTGCCGTCCACGGGCCGCAGGCCGAGGACGGCGACCAGCTGGGGTCCGGGCAGGAGCCAGACCAGCCATCCGGCGAGGGCGAGGACCGCCCCGGATCCGAGGAGGGCCAGGGCCCGGACCGCGTCCTTCGTTCCAGCCGTCACGTCTCCCCCTCCCGGGGATGAGCCATACCCCCGGCGGCGCCCGCTCTCACGTCAACCTTCCGGCGGCGGGGCGGAAGGGAGCGGCACCGCCCGATATCCGCCATATGCGGTAAGACGGCGTGAACCGCCCGCTCCGGCTCCTAGGATGGGGCCGCCGCGGCCCCGGGGTGAGGCAGCAGGGGCCCACATCCAGGGAGTTGAGCATGAAGCGGTTGCGTGTGCTGGTCGTCGCCGGGGTCCTGGCGCTGGGAACGGCGGGAGCGGGCACCGCCCAGGCCAGCCCGGCGGCATCGGCGGCCTCGCACTGCCCGGCCGGGGAGGTCTTCGCCACCGACAACACCGCCGTCATCACCGATCCCGGCGATCCCCGGCTGAAAACACACCTGATCCGCTTCGACCGCGAGGTGCGGGGGATCATCGAGGCCAACGGCGCGGCGGCGGGGCGTTCGACCCTGCTGGACGGGGTGTTCTGGTCCGGTGACCTGAAGCAGACCACGTACGAGCGCTCGCGGGAGTTCGACGTCGACCGGGTCGGCCGGGACGGGCTGAACCACATCGCGGGAGTCATCGCCAAGCAGTACCACCAGGAGTCGGTGCTGACCTTCCGCTGCCTGCCGCGCACCTCTCCGGAGACCGACTCGGTCGAGATCCGCGCCTCCGGCGTCAGCGCCGCCCGGCTGCGCGAGGCGCTCGCCGCCGACCCGCGGGCGCGCGAGGAGCTCGGCGGCGGGTCCGTCACCCTCGGGGGACGGCTGATCCTGATCGCCCCGGTCGCCGACCTGCCGCTCGCCCGCCGGTTCACCGCCGGCCTCGGGGTCGACTGGAACGAGGCCGAGGTCCGGTACGGCGACGGGGAGTTCGTCAGCTAGGAGGGAGGCGGGGGTGGTGCTGGCACCACCCCCGATACGGGCAGTGGGGGGATCGTCCGGGGGGCCGCGTTCTCGGAGGATCGGGGTGTACCGAAACGCCGCTCCGACCGGGGGGAACCACCCACATGCACCTGTTCAAGAAGCCCGCGCGGTGGGCCACGGCGGCCGCCTGCGGGCTGCTCGCCCTCGTCGCCCTGCCCGCGTCCCCGGCGAGCGCCGCCGCGGCGAAGGGCGGCGCGGCCCCGGTGCCCGCGCGGTACGCGCAGCAGCGCCTGGACTGGCAGCCGTGCCAGTCCGGTGCGCTGGAGTGCGCCTCCATGACGGTGCCGCGCGACTGGTACCACCCGGGCGCGGGGGCGGACCTGACCGTCGCGGTGTCCCGGCACCGGTCCGCGGATCCCGCCGCGCGGCGGGGCGTGCTGATGATGGCGGCCGGCGGACCGGGCGCCTCGGGGCTGGGCCGGCCCGCCGGGCTGGCCTCGTACGCGCCGAAGCTGGCGGCCGCGTACGACATCGTCGGCTTCGACCAGCGCGGGGTCGGGGCCAGCACCCCGGTGGTCTGCTCCGACCAGGACAGCGTGGACGCCCTGTTCACCAGCGGTGACCTGCGCGACAGCTCCCCGCAGGCCTCGGCCGCCACCGTGGAGCGGGCGCGGAGCTTCGTACGGGACTGCGAGCGGCGGTCGGGCGACCTGCTCCCCTACATCACCACCGACCAGGCCGTGCACGACATGGACCTGTTCCGGGCCCTGCTCGGCGAGTCGAAGGTGTCCTACTACGGCCCCTCGTACGCCACGTTCCTCGGCGCCTACTACGCGACCGAGTTCCCGCGCCGGGTCGACCGGGTGGTGCTCGACAGCAACATCGGCTTCACCGGCGGCTGGCAGGACTTCCTGACGGGCCAGCCGATGAGCTTCCAGCGCCGGTTCGAGCAGGACTTCCTGCCCTGGCTCGCCGCGAACGACGCGACGTACCACCAGGGGAGGACCGCCGAGGAGGCCAAGGCCTCGTACGAGCGGCTGCGGAGTTCGCTGGGCGAGCACCCGCTGGACCTGGAGGGGACGACGGTCACCCCCAACCACCTGGACGCCGCCGCCACCTCCATCATCTACAGCGGCGACCGCTTCCCCGACCTGGCGCTGCTGCTCGGCGTCCTGGAGCAGCCGCAGGCGGCCCCGCCGGCCGCCCGCAAGGCCCTGGCCGAGAAGCTGAAGCACCCGCTGGCGGCGCAGTTCGCGGCGGACTTCTTCTCCGTCATCTGCCAGGACACCCCCTGGAACCACGACAGCGCCTACTGGGTGCGCCGGAGCGCGGCCGACGGCGCCGCGTACCCGATGGCCGGGGCCCGCGAGCTGACCTTCGCCTCGGTCTGCGCCTCCTGGCCGCGCTCCCGGGCGCCCCGGGTGGAGGTCACCGGGCGCGGGCTGCCGCCGGTCATGATGCTCAACTCGCTCCACGACCCGGCCACGTACTACGAGGGCGCGCTGCGGGCCCACCGGGGGACGGCCGGGTCCCGGCTGATCACCGTCGGCGGCGGCGACCACGGCGTCTACCAGTCGCACAACCCCTGCGTGGACGCGTACGTGGAGGGCTTCCTCGTCGACGGCCGGATGCCGGCCGGGGACGCCACCTGCGAGGGCAGGCCGCTGCCGGGACCGGCCGCCGGCCGGTAGGCCGTCAGGCCGAGGAGCCGCTGTCGACCACCAGGTCGGTGCCGACGACGGCGCCGGCCTGCGGCGACGCCAGGTAGAGCACGGCCGCCGCGATCTCCTCGGCCTCCGCGAGCCGGCCGAGGGGGTTCTCGTGCTTGATCCGCTCGACGCGGTCGGCCTCGGTCTCGCCCGGGCGCAGCGACATGGGCGCGGCGGTGGCGCCGGGGCTGACCGCGTTGATGCGGACGCCGTCGCGGATGTGGTCGAGGGCGGCGGCGCGGGTGAGGGCGGCGACGGCCGCCTTCGAGGTGACGTAGGCGGCGGCGTTCGGGATGCGCGTGTGGGCGCCCAGGTTGGAGGAGACGTTGACGATGACCCCGCCGCCGTTCGCGCGCATGTGGGCGATCTCGTGCTTCATCGCCAGCCAGACGCCGGTGACGTTGGTGCGCAGCACGGCGTCCCAGTCCTCCTCGGCTATGTCGGCGGCGGGGACGGTGCCGCGCAGGATCCCGGCGTTGTTGACGGCCACGTCGAGCCCGCCGAAGCGGTCCGCGGTCTCGCGCACGAGGGCGGCGAGCCGGCCGGAGTCGGTGACGTCGGCGGGGACGGCGGCGGCGGTGCCGCCGGCGGCCGTGATGAGGGCGACGGTCTCCTCCAGCGGGGCGGCGGTGCGCCCGGCGGCGACCACGTTGGCGCCCTCGGCGGCGAAGGCGAGGGCGACGGCGCGGCCGATGCCGGAGCCCGCGCCGGTCACGAGGACGGTCTTGCCGGTGAAGCGGTTCATCTTCGGTGACTCCCTTGAGGGCCCCTGAGGCCCATATTTGAACGATCGGTTCAGAATGAAGGCGTGCGGAAGAGGGCCCCGGAGGGCTCCCCGTACGGGGTGAGGTCAGTCCAGCAGGGCCAGGGCCTGTTCGGCCGCGTCCCGCACCCTGGCCGGGTCGTCCGAGGCCTTGCCGACGATCCGGACGCCCTGGAGCAGGACCAGCAGCATGCGGGCGAGCGTGCGCGGGTCGCGCCCCTCGGGCAGCTCACCCTGGGCGCGGGCCCGGACGAGCGCGGAGTGCAGCAGGGTCTCGAAGCGGTCCCAGTTCGCCTCGACCCGGCGGGCGGCGGCGCCGTCGTGCGCGGCCAGCTCGGCGGCGGTGTTGGTGACGAAACAGCCGGTCTCCCGCCGCCCTGGGGCGGCCGCCTCCGCGGCGAAGCGGCGGACCACCTCCCGTACGGCGGGCAGCGCGGGCCCCGGCCGGGACAGCTCCGACAGGAGCAGCGGGTTCTGGGTCTCGGCGTAGCGGTCGAGCGCCTTCAGGTAGAGCTCGTGCTTGCTGCCGAAGGTCGCGTAGATGCTGGCGCGCCCGATGCCGAGGTGCTCGACGAGATCCGCGACGGACGTCGCCTCGTAACCGCGGCGCCAGAACAGCTCGAGGGCCGACTGGAGCGCGGCGTCCGGATCGAATTCCTTGGTCCTGGCCACGTCGATGATCATAAAGCCATTTGGAACGAACGGTCAAGAATGATGCGGCGGTACGGGCCACCGGTTCGGCGCGCCGCGCGGGCCCATCCGTGCTGTGCTCGTAGGGAAGGGCGTACACGACCGCGGAACCGCTCGGAGAGCCAAGGAGGAACCATGACCAGGAACCTGCGGGCCCGGGACATCATGACCAAGGGTGTGCAGTGCGTCCGGGAGGACCAGTCCCTGCTGGACGCCTCGCGCATGATGCGCGATCTGAACGTCGGCTGCCTGCCCATCTGCGGGGACGACGAACGCCTCCAGGGGCTGATCACCGACCGCGACATCGTCGTCAAGTGCTGCGCCGAGGGCCGGGACCCGGCCGCGGTGAAGGCCGGGGAGCTCGCCGGGACGCTGCACTGGGTGGACGCCGACGGCAACGCCCAGGAGGCGGTGGACACGATGGAGATCCACCAGATCAAGCGGCTGCCGGTCATCGACGTGGCCGGCGGGCACCGGCTCATCGGGATGATCACCGAGGCCAATCTCGCGAAGAACCTGTCGGACGCGGAGATCGCGGAGTTCGCGGTCCGCGTCTACGCGGCGAACTGACCGCGCTCCGCATCCGCCGGCGGATGCCCGTAACCCCCCGCCGGCACCCTCGTTGATACGAACGGTCAGCGAAGTGGCAGTGGGCCGGCCGGGCTTCCCGAGCCCGGCCGGCCCACTGTGGTGTCCGGGGCCGGGACGGCGTGCCGTCAGTTCTCCTCGGCGGGACGGCCTTCGGCGTCGGTGCGGTCCGCCTGCGGGGCGAACGCGCTCAGGAAGACGTCGTACCAGCCGTCCGGGCGCCGGGTGAGGACGGCCCCGTCCTGCCAGGTGCCGTTGCGGGACCACCACCGGCCGCCGTACGGGTCGCCCTGGTTGCGGTGGACGTCGTGCATCCCGAGGCCCCGCGCGGAGGGCGCGCCGAAGACCAGGACCTCCCGGCCCGGCACCAGCAGCGCCTCCAGGGCCGCGGCGGCGTCGGATCCGGATCCCCGGACCCAGGGGTGCGGCGGGCTCAGCCGGTCCCGGAGCCTGCGCAGCGGGGCGGGCAGGCGGCCCGAACGGTCCGCGAGGGCCGGATGGCGCAGGTGGTCGAGGGCGCCCGAGCCGGAGTACGGCGACAGCTCGTGGTAGCCGGGGCCCAGGGCCGGCACCGGGTCGAGGACGGAGGCGGCCAGCCGGAGCGTCTTCCACCGGACGCCGGCCGGCCCACGCCCCGGCCCCTCGCCGTCCGCGCCCAGGCCGACGGCGCAGTGGTGGCGGCCGGCGGGCGCGTCCACCTCCAGGCCGACGCGGAGCGGGCTCCCCGGGGTCTCGGGGCGGTCGCGGAAGTGGCGGTGCAGGGTTCCCGCGAGCACGCCGTAGGAGTCGAGCGGCATGCGGCCAGTCAACCACCGGGCCGGGCGGGGACCCGGCAGCGGGGTCAGTTCGGGCAGTCGGTGTCCCGGGCGGGGCGGGTGCCGGTGGTCAGGAAGCGGGTGACGGCGGCGTCGCCGCAGGCGTTGCCGTTGCCGAGGTAGACGCCGTGGCCGCCCTGTTCGACCGTGACCAGCACCGCCCGCTCCCCCAGCGCCGCGCGCATCCTCAGGCTCTCGGAGTACGGCGTCGCGGGGTCCTTGCGGCTCTGGACCATGAGGATGTTCGACGGGCCCCGGTCGGTGATCCGGGTCGGCGGCGCGGCGGGCGCGGTCTTCCAGAAGGAGCAGGGGGTGACGTTGACGGGCATGCCCCCGGTCAGCGGGTGGCGGGCCCGGTCCTCGTCCACGGCGCGCTGCTGGTCGGCGGCCGGCAGCAGGGGCCAGGCCACGTCGTTGCAGATGACCGCGGCCGTCTGCGAGGCGTCCTGGTCGCGCAGCGGCTGGGCCAGCTCGGGCGGCAGGACGGGGACGGCCTGCGGGTCCCGCAGGGTGAGCAGGAGCCGGGCGAGGCCGGGGAAGGCGGAGTCCGAGTAGAGGGCGTTCTGCAGGGCCTGGCGCAGGCCGCTGCCGGTCAGGGGGACGCCCGGGGTGGTGGAGGGGCGCGGGGCGCGGTCCAGGGCCTCGGCGAGGGAGAGCACGAGGGGCCGCACCTCCTCCGGGCTCTGCGCCAGGCGCAGTCCCTCGGCGTCCCGGCCGGGGTGGGCGGCCCACGCGGCGAAGTCGGGGAAGCGGTCGTCGGCGCCCTTGCCCATGTTGGCGAGCCAGCCCCGGGCGACCCGCTTCGGGTCGGGGTCGCCGCTGCTGTCGAGGACCCAGCGGTCGGTGCGCCCGGGGTAGGTCTGGGCGTAGACGGCGCCCACGTAGGTGCCGTACGAGACGCCCCAGGCCGAGAGCTTCCGCTCGCCGAGGGCCGCGCGCAGCCGGTCCATGTCGCGGACCTGGTTGGCGGTGGTGAAGCTGCGCAGGACGGCTCCGCCGTTGGCGGCGCAGGCCTCGGCGAACCGCTGGGAGCGGGCCAGGTTCTCGGTGACGTCCCCGTCCTGGCCGGGCCAGGAGCGCAGGGTGGTGAGGAAGCGGTCCTCGGGGGCCAGGCCGCAGCCCGCCGTGGTGCTGCCGCCGACGCCCCGGGGGTCGAGGGCGACGAGGTCGTAGGCGCCGTCGAGCTGCTTGCCGAGGGCGGCGCCCTTCTGCGTCAGGCGCTGGACGCCGGAGCCGCCGGGTCCGCCGGGGATGACGACGAGGGTGCCGCGGCGGGCCCCGGGGCGCTCGCTGCGGATGCGGGAGACGGCCACGCTGATCCGCGGGCCGTCCGGGTCGGCGTAGTCGAGCGGGACGGGGAGGTCGGCGCACTCCTGGGTGGCGGGGCCGCCCGGCTTGGCGCAGGGGCGCCAGTCGAGGCGGGGTGCGGAGCCGCGGGGGCCGTCGGCGGCCGCCGGCGCCGCCGAGGCGGCGGGTGCGGCGGCCGCGGTCAGCGCGGTCGCGGTGGCGAGGGCGAGCAGGAGGGGCGTGGTCCGGTGCGTCGTCATGGCGTAAGCCTCGTCGGCCCGGGCCCCGCGCCCCATCCGGGAGCCCGGTGGCCGCGCGGTGGGGTTAACCCCCTTGGAGGGCGGGGGTGTTGCAGCAGGCGTCGCGGCGCATCTGGTGCAGGACCGGGTGCCAGGCGGCCGGGGTGGCGGCGGGGGGCTCGGGGGGCTCTGGGAAGGCGGCCTCCAGGTCGGCGCGTTCGTGGAGGGTGCCGGCGCGCAGGACCGCGCGGATCCGGACCAGGTCGTCGAAGTCCGTGAAGGGGTCGCCGTCGACGAGGGTGAGGTCGGCGTACTTGCCGGGTTCGACGGTGCCCAGGTGGGCGTCGGCGCCGAAGACGCGGGCCGGGGTGCGGGTGGCGGTGGTGAGGGCCTCGGCCGGGGAGAGGCCGTAGCGGTGCAGGGCGCGCAGGGCGAGGTGGAGGTGGAGGCCGACGGGGGTGAGGGGGGCGTCGGTGCCCAGGGCGACGCGTCCGCCGCCGGCCAGGACGGACCGGTAGACGCCGACCTCCCGTTCCAGGGCGGCGAGTTGCTCGGCGGTGGGCGGCGTTCCGGCGGCCGCCCGGAGCGCGGACGCGTCCCAGGGCGGCATCAGGGCGGTGACCCGCCGGTCGGCGGTCAGGGAGGGGTCGGCGCCGATCAGCGGGAAGGCGGTGAAGGGGGTGGCGATCAGGTCGAAGCGGCCGTGCGCGTAGACCTCCAGGGTGTCCTCTTCGGTGTGGCCGCCGGGGGTGGCGCCGTGGCCGTACTCGGCTCGTTCGGTGGCGATCAGATGGGTGGTCAGGTCCTGTCCGGACTGGATTCCGGGGGCGCACAGGTGGCTGCCGGCCAGGACGCCGAGCCGTTCGTGGGCGAAGCGGGTCGCCTGTTCCATGGCGGCGTAGGGGGCGCGGACGTAGGTCTTGACGAAGTCCCAGTCCAGGGCGGCGGCCCGGGCCAGCGAGCGGGTCAGGCCCTCGGGGGTGCGGTGGGCGCGGCCCATGCTGTAGGCGACGCGGGAGCCGTCGAGGAGTTCCCCGCCCGCCAGCAGCCGGGGCGCCGCGAGCAGCCCGGCGCGGACGTCCTCGCGCAGGCGGGCCTGTTCGTAGGCGGAGCCGCCGAGGGAGACGGCGGTGGTGACCCCGTAGGCGAGGTGCAGTACGCCCTGGCGGGCCCCGTAGGTGTACGGGTACGGGTGGACGTGGGAGTCCCACAGGCCGGGCAGGACGGTGCCCCGGGAGGCGTCGACGGTGCGGGCGGTCCGGCGGCCCGGGCGGTGGGGTTCGACGGCGGTGACCCGGCCGCCGCTGACGAGGACGTCGACGTCGGCGCGGGGCGGGGTGCCGGTGCCGTCCCACAGCAGGCCGGCGTGGACGACGGTGTCCACGGGGGCGGGCCGGCGGTGGGTGAGGGCGACGGGGACGGTGCGCGGGGCTCCGGCCGGGGCGCCGCCGGGATCGAGGGGGAGCAGGCGCAGGCGGCCGGCGGACTGGTAGAGCAGGGTGCGGGAGTCCCCGGACCAGGAGGGGTGGTCGGCGCTCTCGTCGCCGAGCCGGCGGGGCGCCCCGGTGGGGGTGCCGTCGGGGGCGACCGGCAGCAGCCACAGGGCGGACTCGCTGACGCAGGCCAGGAAGCGGCCGTCGGGGGACCAGACGGGGCCGGAGGCGTAGCGGTCGGAGAGCGAGGCGTGCGGGGCGAGGGCGTGGAGGCGGGCGGCGCCGGTGGCGGTGTCGACGATCCGGATCAGGTTGTAGCCCTCGCGGAAGCGGCGGCTGAGCCGGTTGCGGTCGCAGAGCGCGAGGAAGCGCCCGTCGGGCGACCAACTGGGCGGGCTGGGCAGTCCGCCGCCGCCGAGGGCGGTGGCCAGGGGGGTCTCCTCGCCGGTGGCGAGGGTCCGGACGAGGAGCCGGCCGGAGAGGTCGAGGGCGGCCAGGCGGGTGCCGTCCGGGGAGAGGGAGCCGTAGACCCGGCCGGGCGGGGACAGGACGGTCTCCCGGCCGTCGGCGAGTTCGCGGCGGCGCACGGTGTTGAGCCCGTCGCGGTCGTCGGTGTAGAGCAGGGCGCGGCCGTCCGGGCTCCACACCGGGTTCTGGGGGTAGGCGGTGGTCTTGGCCTGGACGATCCTGCGCGGGGCTCCCCCGGCGGCGTCGGCGACCCAGAGGGCGCCGAGGGCGGCGAAGGCCACGCGGCGGCCGTCGGGCGAGAGGGCGGGCAGGTGGATCCCCCGTACGGGCAGGGGCCGTTCGGCCTCCAGGGCGTACTCCTTGACCCGGTAGCGGGGGCGGGCCACTTCGAGGGTGGCGTCGAGGGGGATCTCCTCGCCGGTGCGGTCGCGGTGCGGGCGGACGGTGCGGAACCGCCCGTCGAGGGTGATCAGCAGGCGGTCGTCGCCGAGCCAGCGCGGGGGCGCCGGGGCGAGGTCGCCGTCGAGGTCGACGGGGCGCCCGTCGGCCCAGAGGGTGAGGTGTTCGGCCTTGCGGGGGCCGGGGGTGGTGCACAGCCAGGCGGTACGGCCGGCCGGGGAGAGGGCGGGGGCGAGCAGGCCGCCCTCGGCGGCGGTGTGTTCGGTGCGGACGGGGCCGGTTCCGTCGGCGGCCGCGGAGGCGAGGGTGCGGGCGGTCAGGGTCTCTCCGCCGGCGGCGGCGCGGACGAACAGCACGCGGGAGCCGTCGGGGGTGAAGACGGGGTCGAAGTCCTCCCAGGCGCCGCCCTGGTCCGGGCCGTCCTGTCCGGGCAGGCCGGTGAGGCGGCGCAGGCCGCCGTCCCCGAGGGCCACGGTCCAGATCCGGTACGGGCTGCCCGCCACGGGGTCGCCACCGCGTTCGGAGCAGAAGGCGAGGGTGCGGCCGTCGGGCGACCAGGCGGGGGCGCGGTGGTCGAAGGGGCCGTCGGTGAGCCGGCGCAGTCCGGTGCCGTCGGCGCGCATCACCCAGATGTGGAAGTTGCCGCCCCGGTAGGCGCTCATGGCGACGCGGCCGCCGTCCGGGGAGAGCACGGGCCGGCCGGGTTCCAGGTCGGGCGGGGTGAGCCGGGCCGCCGGGGAGCCGTCGGGCGGCAGCGACCACAGGACGCCCTGGACCTCGGCGATCACGCGGTCCCCGGCGGCGGTGGCGGTGGCCGCGCCGTTGGTCGTACGGGTGAACCGCAGCCGCACGGGCTCCGCCGGCCCGCCGGGGGCCGGGCCGGCCGCGGGGGCCGGCGCCGCCTCGGCCGGGGGGTGTCCGAGGAGCGCGGCCAGGGCCCCCGCCGAAGCCGCCCCCAGTACCGTCCTGCGCGCCATCCGCATCGTGAACGCCCCTCCCGTCCCCCGGTCCCGCCCGCCGGTCCCGTCGGACGGTCGAACGACCCGGCCCCTGCCGGGGCAACGGGCCCGGACACGGGCTCACCCCGGCGGGCCCATCGGCCGCCGGGGTGAGGATAAGCGGGGGACGGGGCGTCAGGAGATGCGCATATTGGCCATCATGCCCATGGCGCCGTGGTCGAACAGGTGGCAGTGGTACACGTAGGTGCCCCGGTATCCGGTGAAGGTGGCCTGGACCTTGACGGTCTCGCCCGCCTTGAGCGGGACGGTGTCCTTGAGGCCGGTCTCGGGGCCGGAGGTGACCGGCTGGCCGTTGCGCTCCAGCACCCGGAACTGGACGAGGTGCATGTGGAAGTTGTGCGGGGCGATCTTGTTGGAGTTGTGCACGGTCCAGATCTCGGTGGCACCGTAGGCGATCTCGGTGTCGATCCGGTCCATGTCGTACGTCTTGCCATTGATGTACGCGCTGCCGCCGGGGGCCTCGTCCATCCGCATGTCGACTTCGCGGTTGACGGTGGCCGTGCCCAGCGGGGGCAGGGTGCGCAGCCGCTCCGGCACGGAGCTGTGGTCCGGGGCGGTGCGGGTGACGCGGAACTGGAGCACCTTGCCGACCACGTCCGCCGACTCGAAGGGGGCGATGTCCTTGTTGCGGAGCTCGATGACGGTGCCGACCGGGTAGCGGGAGAAGTCGATGACCACGTCGGCGCGCTCGCCGGGGCTGATCTTGACGACGTTCGTGCGGTACGGGGCCGGGAGCAGGCCGCCGTCGGTGCCGATCTGCACCAGCTCGGAGTCGTCGGCCAGGGAGAGGTCGAAGAAGCGCTGGTTGGAGGTGTTGGTGAGGCGGAAGCGGTACTTGCGGGACGCCACCTCGAAGTAGGGCCAGGCCTTGCCGTTGGCGAGGACCACGTTGCGCTTCATGAAGTCGCCCATGGCGTAGACGAGTTCGCCGTTCTCCAGGAAGCGCGCGTCGCGCAGCGAGATCGGCACGTCGTACTGGCCTGCGGGCAGCGGCAGCCGGCGCTCGACGTCGTCGGTGAGGATGTAGGTGCCCGTCATCCCGCGGAAGACGTTCTCCGACTCCATGTGGTGGGCGTGGTCGTGGAACCACAGGTTCGCGTGCGGCTGGGTGTTGGGGTACGTGTACGTCTTGGTGCCGCCGCCGGACGGGATCAGGTCCATCGGGGAGCCGTCGCTGTCCTGCGGCACGTGGGCGCCGTGCAGGTGGATCGAGGTGGGCACGGCGAGGTTGTTCGTCTGCTTGATCACCACACGGCGGTTGGACTCCGCCTTGATGACCGGGCCCGGGAAGGAGCCGTTGAAGGTGCGCAGCGGGGTGCGCAGCCCCGGCACGATCTCCTTCACGGCCTCCTTGAGGGTCATCCGGTAGTAGCTGGTGCTGCCGGTGTTGAGGTAGGGCGTCAGGACCGGGGGCAGCGGCATCTTCTGGACGAACTTGGTTATGCCGGCGGCGTCGAGCTCGGCCGCGGCGGCGCGAGCGGGCTCCTTCGCGGTGGCGTTCACGACGGGCAGCAGCATGCCGCCGGTGCCGACGATGCTGGTGGCGGCCACGCCTGCCTTGAGTGCGGTCCGTCGAGTGATCACTGTTCCCCCGTGGGTACTGGCCCGGCGCCTCGTGTGCCGGTCGGTCGGGTGGTCGCACGCGCGTGCGGTGCTGGACGAGGAGAGCCTGCGCGAGGCCGGTGGTGCCGCGCTGGTGCGGCTGTGGAGGAGCCGTGAAGGGCTGGTCCGAACGGGCGACTTCACGGTGTGTCTCGGGCGTGGTGCGCGCGCACGGGACCAACGTGGCGCCCTGGCCGGGGATATTGGATGAATAGCACCGTCCACGTGCTCTGCCAGGCTTTTTGACGGTTCATCACAGTGGAGGCAATGCGTGATGCGCACACGGTCCGTGCTGACGGCCACCGCCCTGCTCACGACGCTGCTGCAGGCGGCGCACGGGACGGCCGGGGCGGCCGCCGCGGGCGGGCACCCCGACCGGGCCGGGCGGCAGGCCGCCCCGGACCGCCAGGCGGGGCACGAGGTGGCCCTGGCCGGGATCAGGGGCGGCGGGAACGCGGGGGCCCAGGAGTTCAGCACCGGGGCCGCCCGGCTGGACCGGGTGAGCCTCTACCTGAACAGCGCGGCGGCGACGGGGAGGGTGCGGGTGCAGGTCCGCACCGTCCGGGACGACCCCGCTTCCGCGGTCGCGGACGCCGCCGTCGACCTGGCCGCCCTGGGCGGGCCGGGCGCGGGCTGGGTGGAGGTCCCGCTGGCCGCCGCGATCCGGCCGGGCGCCCGTTACTGGCTGTTCGCCCAGGCCACGACGGCCGAGAACAAGCCGGTCGTCTGGTACGGGACGCGCGGGGTCGCGGCGGGGACCGCGGCCGGTGCGATGTACGAGGAGGCCGGGGGCGGCTGGCGGGAGGGTGCGGGCCGGTTCGCCTTCTACGTGAACCCGTCCGGGGCGGAGCGGTGCGGTGAGGTGGAGGCCTGTTACGTGCCGGCCTCGCTGAAGCCGGCCCGGACGGCGGGCCTGCTGTCGGACGCGGGCGGGGCGGTGGAGGCGGTCGACCCGGCCTTCGCCGTCGGCGCCCGCTACCTGCCGGGCAGCAACGTGCTGGAGCTGCCGTCCGGGCGGTGGCGCTACCTTCCGGCGGGCGCGGCGAGGTCGCGGGTGGTCCCGGCGGACGATCCGGGGGCGCTCGCGCAGATCGCCGAGTCCCGGCGCTGGCTGGCCTCGGGCACGGTCCCGGGCGGCCAGGGGGCCCGGCGCGAGGGGGCCGAGCGGGCGCTGCTGTCGATGCGGGCGCTGCTGCGGCCCAACGGGGCCTTCGCGGCGGCCTGGTACCCGTTCTGGGACTTCTCCTGGCCCCGGGACTCGGCCTTCGCGGCGGCCGCGTTCGCGCACACGGGCCATGACGAGGAGGCGTACCGGATCCTGCGCTACAACGCCGGGACGCAGCGGCCTGACGGCACCTGGGAGGCCCGGACCCGCCTCGACGGGTCGGGCCCGCCGGACGACCGGCGCTGGCAGCTCGACGCGAACGGCTGGGTGCCCTGGGCGGCCTGGCAGTGGTACCGGACGGCGCCGGCGGCGGGCCGGACGGAGCGGCTGCGGGCCCTCTACCCGGCGCTGGCGAAGGCCGCCGACTTCACCGCCGGCTCGCTGGACGGGGAGGGGCTGCCGCCCGCCTCGCCCGACTACTGGGAGCTGCCCACGTCGACCGCCAACATCGGCACCGCCGCCCCGCTGCTGGCCGGGCTGAACGCCGCCTCCGACCTCGCCCGGGAACTGGGCCGGGACGCGGACGCCGGGCGCTGGGCGCAGGCCGCCGGGCGGCTGGAGGCGGGCATCGCGAAGCGGTTCGCGCCGCTGGGGTACGCGCGCACGGTCGACGGGCTGCACGGGCGGGACAGCGCGGCGGCGTTCATGGCGCCGCCGTTCAACACGGCGCCCGCGGGACTGTCCCGGGCACTCGACGACACCTACCGGGTGCTGCGG
The DNA here is from genome assembly GCF_040684675.1 of Streptomyces sp. NPDC089915. NCBI lineage: Bacteria > Bacillati > Actinomycetota > Actinomycetes > Kitasatosporales > Streptomycetaceae > Streptomyces > Streptomyces sp. NPDC089915. The sequence goes on from NZ_JBFBGN010000064.1 coordinate 15,672, forward strand.
CGCTCCAACGGCGGGCTGGTTCCGGGCAGCGACCCCGACGCCCCCTGGGGCGACATCTCCTGGACGGCGAGCACCTCGTTCTTCGCCCTGGCCTGGTCCGCCTCGGGCGAGCGGGCGAAGGGCGGCGCGGTGCTCGACTGGGTGCTGGCCCAGCGCAACCTGCTCGGCGAGCTGCCGGAGACGGTGGACGCGCAGGGCCGGCCGAAGGCCGTCGTCCCGCTCGGCTGGACGGACGCGCTGGTGCTGCTGACCCTGGCGGCGCAGGACGGCCGGGGGGCGCAGACCCCGCCGAAGGCCCGCGGCTGACCCGCTGGTCCGCAACGCCGCGCCGGCCGGGGCGCGCGAAGGGCCGGGGCCCGGGACTGGTGTCCCGGGCCCCGGCGGAGGGGGGGGTGCCTCCGGTCAGGAGGAGTAGTACAGCCACCACTTGTAGTTCTCGTAGGAGCAGTGGTAGCTCCTGTAGTGGCCCGACCGGCCGGCCGATTCGCAGGATCCCCTGCTGGAGTAGGGGCCCTTCTTCCCCGACGAGCGGTGGTCGACGACCGAGGCGGCCGAGGACGCCTGGTGCTGCGGGGCCGCCAGCGCCACCGGGCCGGAGAGGACCACGCCCGCGGCCACGAGTGCGACCGGTGCGATGCGGGAGAGCTTCTTCGCGTTCATCTCGGGTTCCTTCTTCCTGTGGGTCCGGGGCCCGTTCGAGCTCCGGACCATCAACGTACGGAGGCCCGCGTCCCGGGCACATGGTCCCCAGGTCCCGCTCAGGTCCCGGCCGTACGCGGGAGCACCGCCCTGACGACGGTCCCGGCGCCCGAGCTGACCAGGGCGAAGGTGCCGCCCAGCTCCTCGGCGCGCTCGGCCATCGAGCGCAGGCCCACGCCGCCGTCGCGGCGGCCGTCCTCGGGGACTCCGGCGCCGTCGTCGCGCACCTCCACCGTCACCGCCTCCGGGGTCAGCACCACGGCCGCGTGCGCGTGCCCGGCCCGGGCGTGCCGGACCACGTTGTTGAGGGCTTCGGCCGCGATCCGGTACAGGGCCACCTCCACGGCGGCCGGCAGCCCGGGGAAGGGGTCGGGGGCGAGGCTGACGGTGATGCGCAGGGTGCGGCCCAGGTGTTCGGCGAGCTGGCGCAGGGCGCGCGGCAGGTCGGCGCCGTCGAGTGCGGCGGGGGCCAGGCCCCCGGTGATGCGGCGCAGTTCGTCGATGGCCCGCCCGATGCCCTCGGAGACGGTGGCCAGGGAGGCGTTGGCCCGCCCGCCGGGCGGTATGGCCGTACGGGCCGCGTCGACCTGGAGGCGCAGCCCGGACAGGGCCGGTCCCAGGCCGTCGTGGAGGTCGTGGCGCAGTCTGCGGCGTTCCTCCTCGCGGGCCAGGACGATCTGTTCGCGGCTGGACTGGAGCTCCTCGTAGAGCTGGAGGGAGGCGACGGCCGGGGCGCTGTGCCCGGCCAGGATCCGCACGGCCTCGCGGTCCTGCTGGTCGAGGGCGAGTTCCCCGGCGCGGGGCGGGACGTGGAGGTGGCCGATGGCCTTGCCCCGGTGGACCAGCGGGAAGGCCTCGTCGAGGCCTCCGGGCGTGCCCAGGCGGACCAGTTCGCGGTCGCCGTGGCGGGTGTGGACCACCAGGCGGGCGGCCGGCAGCCGGAGGGTGCGGACGACGGTGTCGCACAGCAGCCTCGGCATCTCGCCGGGGTCGAGGGCCTGGCCGAGGCGGTCGGCGAGGGCGCGGACGGCCTGGTAGGGCTGGGCCCGTTCGCCGTAGTAGTAGCGGTCGACGAGCCGGGCGGACCAGCGGGCGGTCGGCCGCAGCAGGGCGCCCACCAGCAGGGTGAGGCAGGCCATCAGCCCGGCCTCGGGGCTGAGCGAGCCGGGGGCGAAGTAGTCGAGGACGAAGGCGCCGCCCGCGTAGGCCATGAAGAAGGCGAAGGTGAGGACGAAGGCGGTCAGGATCCGGCGCCCGGCGCGGTCCAGGGCCCAGGTGCGGTCCCGGACGTGGACGTAGCCCACGGTGGCCGGCCAGGAGGCGGCGGCGAGGTAGACGAGGACCACCTCGAAGCCCATCGGGGGGTCGCCGTACTCGTTGAGGCCGATCACCACGAGCCACAGGACGTACGGCACCGCCAGGATCGCGTAGGGGCGCTCGGACTTCGGGGCGCGGGGCCAGCGGACCAGCATGATGAGGATGCCGGTGCCCGCGATGACCGGCGGCACCCAGCGGGCCGCGGTGTCCATCCACGGGGTGAGCACGCCCTCCAGGTCGGCCCAGGCGGAGTCGGCGAGGGGGCTGGGGACCCCGTAGTAGACGAAGCCGGTGTGGGTGAAGGCGTGGTACTGCTGGAGGGCGCTGAAGACGGCCGTGAACGTCACGTACGGCGGCCCCCAGCCCCGGGGGAAGCGGCCGGTCGGCAGCCACAGCGGCATCGGGTAGATGATGCCGTTGATCAGGGTGAAGGCGACCATCACCAAGACGAACACCGCGGTGAGCACGCCCGGGCCGGCGCCGCGGACGACGGCGATCAGCGGTACCAGCTGGGCCAGGGTCAGCAGGCAGCCGGAGCAGAGCATCAGGGCGCCCAGCAGGCGCGCGGTGCGGCGGGCCGCGAAGACCATGCCGGTCAGCGCGATGCCCAGGCCCACGAGGACGTGGTCGGCGGCGAGGTGCAGCCGCAGGTGTTCCAGGGCGGGATGGTTCAGGTGGGTGAGGGTGATCACGCCCCAGGCGACCGCGGAGCCCATGGTGAGGACGCAGACGGTGTACGCGGGCAGCATCTCGGGCCCCGAACGGGGCGTGCTCGCCGTGGTCCGGTTCGCTGTGCGCATGTCGGCCTCCCCGGCCGCTCGGTGCGTTGGTTTCCAGCCTGGTGCGCCCCGGGTCCCGGGCGCATGGGGCGGTCGTCCCGGTTTCCGGTTCCCGGGTCCGGGGCCGCGTCCGGGTCCTCAGCCGTCCTCGCCCAGGCCGGCGTCCCGGGCCCGGGCGACGGCCTCCGCGCGGGAGGTGACCTGGAGCTTCTCGAACACGTGGGTGATGTGGTTGCGGACCGTCTTCTCGGAGAGGACCAGTGCGCGGGCGATGTGCCGGTTGTCGTGGCCCCGGGCGATCAGTTCGAGCACCTCGACCTCGCGGGAGGTCAGCGCGGGGAAGAGCTGCCCCGCGTCGCGCCGGTGGCCGCCCGTCAGGAGCGCGGAGAGCCGGGCGGCGATCTCCGAGCCGAAGACGGCGCCGCCCGCGGCGACCGTGCGCAGGGCGTGCAGGACCTCCTCGGAGCCCGCGCCCTTGACCACGTACCCGCGGGCGCCCGCCTGGAGGGCGGCGAGGAGGCTGCCGTCGTCGTCGGACATGGTGAGCATGAGGACCGGCAGTCCGGGGTGGCTGGCGGCGAGGCGGCGGGTGGCCTCGATCCCCGATACGTCGGGCAGGGACAGGTCCATCACGACGACGTCGGGGCGGTGGGCGTCGACCGCCTCGGGGACCTGGCCGCCCGTCTCGGCCTCGGCGACGACGAGGGCGGCGCCGGTGCTCTCCAGGGCGGCCCGCAGGCCCTCGCGGAAGAGGGGGTGGTCGTCGACGATCAAGACGCGGGGGATGGCGCGGTCCTCTTCGTGCACGCGTCGACACTAGCAGTCACTCTATGGTCACCTGTGGTAATGAGAGCTGGTGCCGGGCGGACGGGCGCGGCCGGAGATCCGCCCGGGGTCCTGCGGGAGCCGGCCCGGCGCCGGGCCGACGGTCAGGCGCAGTGGCGGGTGGGGCGGGGCGGGCGGCAGTCGCAGGGGGGACCGGCCCGGGGTGAGGGAGCCCAGGACCCGGGGGCCGCGGGCGCCGGTGCAGGCGGGGGCGTTGCCGGGCAGGCCGTGCAGGGTGAGGAAGCCGAGGACGGCGAAGGCGTACGCCTCCTTGGCGGCGGCGGGCAGGCCGAGCGCGCCCGAGTCCAGCAGGGCGGTGTCCGGGGGCAGTTCCTCGCGGAGCATCCGCATCAGGGCGGGGTTGCGGGTGCCGCCGCCGGAGGCGATGACCTCGGTGACGCGCAGCGGGCGCAGGGCCTCGGCGACGGTGCGGGCGGTGAGCCGGGTGAGGGTGGCGAGGAGGTCCTGCGGGGCGAGGGGGCCGAGGCCGTCGAGGGCGGCGTGCAGGTGGCCGGGGTGGAAGAGCTCCTTGCCGGTGGTCTTGGGGGCGGGCAGGCGGTAGTACGGCTCGGCCAGCAGGCGGCGCAGGAGCGGTTCGTGGACCCGGCCGGCGTCGGCGAGGGCGCCGTCCTCGTCGTATCCGAGCCGCCCGGCGGTGAGTTCGCGGACGGCGGCGTCGAGGAGGGCGTTGCCGGGGCCGGTGTCGAAGGCCGCCGGCGGGCCGGCCGGGGGCAGGGCGGTGACGTTGGCGATCCCTCCGATGTTCAGCGCGGCGGGGGCGCCGGGGCGGCCGCGCAGCAGCATCAGGTCGATCAGGCTGACCAGGGGGGCGCCCTGGCCGCCGGCCGCGATGTCGGCCGGCCGGAAGTCGGAGACCACGGGGCGTCCGGTGGCCTCGGCGATCCAGGCGGGGCGGCCCAGCTGGAGGGTGCCGTGCACGCGGCCGCCGGTGCTCCAGTGGTAGACGGTCTGGCCGTGGGAGGCGATCAGTGCGGCGCGGCCCCCGCACAGTTCGCGGTCGGCGCGGGCGGCGAGCTCCGCGAAGGCCCGGCCGATCAGGGTATCGAGGCGGCACACGTCGGCCAGGGCGGTGGGCGCGGGAGGCAGGGCCGCCGCGAGACCGGCCCGCAGGGTGTCCTCGTAGGGGGCGCTGACCATGCCGAGCGGGACCAGGCGCAGGGTCTGCCCGCCGTCCTCGAACGTGAGCCGGGCCGCCGCCGCGTCGACGGCGTCGTAGGAGGTGCCCGACATCAGGCCGATCACCCTCACCGCAGGGCCCGCCGGTGGTCGTCGCCGCGCAGGGCGGCCAGGGCGGGGACGCTGAGGGCGCAGGCGCCGGCCGCGTAGTAGGCGGGGACGTCGCTGCTGCCCGTGCCGGCGGTCAGCGCGGTGACGACCAGGCCGGCGCAGCCGGAGAACACCGCGTTGGCGAGGGCGTAGGCGAGGCCGAGGCCGGTGCAGCGGACGCCCGCGGGGAACATCTCGGCGAGCATGGCGGGCCCCGGCCCGGCGAGCAGCCCGACGGCGGCACCCGCTCCGCACACGGCGGCGCCCTTGGCGGCGGCGGGTACGGCGGGGTCCTGGAGGAGGTGCAGGAGCGGCAGGGCGAGGAGGGTGACGGCGAGGGCGCCGCCGAGCATGACGGGGCGGCGGCCGACCCGGTCGCTGAGGATCCCGGCGGGCAGGATCGAGGCGGCGAAGCCGAGGTTGGCGAGGGCGGTGGCGACGAGGGCCTCGCGCAGGGAGGCCCCGAGGGTGGCCCGCAGGTAGGAGGGCAGCACGACGAGGAAGGTGTACCCGGCGGCGGACCACCCCATGATCCGCCCGACCCCCAGCAATACGGTCCGCGCGGTGGCCCGGGCTCCGGGGCCCGGCCGTGGGCCCCGACGCCACCGGCCCGGGGCCGGGTCGGCGCCCGGCCGCGGACCGGTGGCGAGAGCCCGGCCGGCGGTCGCGTCGGGCGGCGCGGCCCGGGCGGTGTCCGGCCGTGGCCCGGGGGTGGCGCCGGGCTGCGGGGGCGGGGTCCGTGGGAGGTCCCGGCGGAGTTTCAGGGCCGTCAGGCCCAGGGGCAGGGCCAGGAGGAAGGGGATCCGCCAGCCCCAGGACATCAGGGCCTGCGGGCTCAGGACCGAGGCCAGGAGGGCGGCGGTGGCCGCGCCGGCGAGGAGGCCGAGGGCGACGGTGAGGGACTGCCAGGCGCCGTACCGGCCGCGCCGCCCCGGCGGCGCCTGTTCGGTCATCAGGGCCACCGCCCCGCCGAACTCCCCTCCGGCGCTGAGCCCCTGCAGGGCCCGCAGCAGGGTGAGCAGCCAGGGCGCGGCGGTCCCGGCCGTGGCCCGGGTGGGGAGCAGGCCGATCAGGGTGGTGGCGAGGGTCATCAGGCCCACGACGAGGATCAGGGTGGGGCGGCGGCCGATGCGGTCGCCGAGCCGGCCGAAGAGCAGGGCCCCGGCGGGGCGGAGGAAGAAGGCCACCGCGAAGGAGGCGTAGACGGCGAGCAGCGGTCCGGCGCCCGCCGGGCCCGCCTGCGGGGCGGGGGTGAAGAAGAGCTCGGCGAGGACGGTGGCGAGGCAGCCGTAGACGCCGAACTCGTACCACTCGACGAGGTTCCCGGCCGCGCCCGCGAGCAGCACCCGGCGGCCCGGCGCGGCCGGCGGGGCCGGCCGCGCGGCGGGGTGCGGCCCGAGCCGGGTCACGTCGTCGGGTCGAGGCGGGAGGCGGCGGCGTCGGTGCGGGGGGCGGCGGGGGCGGCGGCGGGGGTCAGGGCGCTGCCGGCCAGCCAGGTGCGCCAGTCCACGTTCCAGTCGCCGAAGCCGTTGTCGAAGGGGGACATCCGGTCGCCGCCGCTGTTGACCACCTCGACGATGTCCCCCTCGCGGACGGTCTCGTAGAACCAGGCGGCGTCCTCGGTGGACATGCCGGTGCAGCCGTGGCTGACGTTCTCCTCGCCCTGCGCCTCGACCGACCAGGGGGCGGCGTGCACGTACTCGCCGCTCCAGGTGACCCTGGTCGCGTAGAGGACGGGCAGGTCGTAGAACTCCTTGGTGCCCTTCTGGATGCCGACGCTGTCCCCGCGCATGCGGACCTTGGCCTCCTTGCCCAGGACGACCTTGATGCCGCTGCGGGTGAGGAAGCCCGCCTTGCCGGTGGTGACCGGGATGGTGCGGATGACGCGGCCGTTGCGGCGTACGGTCATTTCGTGGGCGGCGGAGTCGGTGACGGCCTCGATCCGGTCGGCGACGGTGAACTCCAGCGGGTCGGAGGGGCCTCCGTAGCCGTGGTCGCCGAGGGCGACGCCGTCGAGTCCGCTGCGGACGCGGACGACGGTGTGGGCGGGCCAGTAGGTGCGGGGCCGGAAGTGGAGGGTGGCGTCGTCCACCCAGTGCCAGGCGCCCTCGACGTGGGGTTCGGAGGTGACCTGGAGGGCCTGTTCCACGCGGGCGCGGTCCTCGGGCGCGTCGGCGGGCACGGGGTGGCTGAGTTCGGCGGTGACGATCTCCCCGGCGCCGTACGTGCCGGGGCGGGGGCCGAACTCGGCGGTGAGGCGGCCCCCTTCGGCGGCGGGGCTCGCGGTGCGGAAGGCGAGGGTCACCCCGACGGGGGTGCCGTCGCCGTCCTGGGCGCCGACCTGGAGGGTGTAGGCCTCGCCCGCGCGCAGGGGTTCGGTGTTGTGCCAGCGGCCGGTGTCGGCGGCGAGTTCGCCGGCCAGCCGCCGGCCGTGGCCGTCGCGTACGGTCACGTCGGTGAGGCGGCCCGCCTCGGCGCGGGCGAGGGCGATCTCCAGGGGGCCGCCGGCGGCGGTGGGGAGCGTACCGGTGCTGCCGAGGGACGGGTTCCACAGGAGGGCCGCGGCTCCGTGGGCGGTGGCCAGGACGCGCTGTTCCCGCCAGGCGCCGCAGGGCCCGCTGGCGAAGGCGGGGGCGGCGCACCAGCGGGCGGCCGGGGCGCGGCCCCGGTCCAGGGCCCGTGCGTCCAGGGCCCGTCCGACGAGCAGGGTGACCGCCGCGTCCCGCGCGCCGGGCGCGTCCGGGCCGTGCGGGTCGCCGCCTCCCGCGGTGCGGCAGGGTGCGGCGGCGACGGCCAGCAGGGCTCCCGTCACCGCGGCCGCCGTGCTCCACGCCTTCGTCCGCGACTTGGCCACGCGGCCCTCCCAGTTGTCGTGCCTCCGGATGGGAGCATCAAAGGCGACGAGAAGCCGAACCGATGATCGTAAGCGCGGTCCTGCGGCCGAACGGGCGCCGCAAGTGAACCCGGACGGAGCAGGGGGGCGGAGCGGAACCGGCCGGTCCCCCGTCCCGTAGGCTCGGCGGATGGCGAAGTACTTCGACGTGCACCCCGAGAACCCTCAGCGGCGCACCATCAGCGGCGTGGCCGACAGCATCCGCTCCGGCGCGCTCATCGCGTATCCGACCGACTCCTGTTTCGCGCTGGGCTGCCAGCTGGGCAACCGGGAGGGCCTGGCGCGGATCCGGCAGATCCGCGAGCTCGGCGACAAGCACCACTTCACGCTCGTGTGCCAGAACTTCGCGCAGCTGGGGCAGTTCGTGCACGTGGACAACGACGTGTTCCGCGCGATCAAGGCGTCCACCCCGGGCGCCTACACGTTCATCCTCAAGGCGACCTCGGAGGTGCCGCGCCAGCTGCTGCACCCGAAGAAGAAGACGGTCGGCGTGCGGATCCCCGACCACGTGGTCGCGCAGGCGCTGCTGGAGGAGCTGGGCGAGCCGCTGCTGTCCAGCACCCTGCTGCTGCCGGGCGAGGACGAGCCGATGACCCAGGGCTGGGAGATCAAGGAGCGGCTGGACCACGTGGTGGACGCGGTCGTCGACTCCGGGGACTGCGGGACCCGGCCGACCACCGTCATCGACTTCTCGTCCGGCGAGGCCGAGATCGTCCGCCGGGGCGCCGGCGACACCGACCGCTTCGAGTAGCGGGACCCGCCGGGCCCGGGGCCCGGCCCCTCAGGTGATCCCGTAGCGGCGGACGGTCTCCTCCTGCTGCGCGAGGCGGTGCATGGCCCGGAGGATCGGTTCGAGGAGGATGGTGGCGGCCACGGCCGCCTCCACCTGCTCGGTCTCGGAGGGGTAGGTCTCCGTGAAGTCCAGGTCGTGTACGGCGACCTGGCGCATCATCCGGGCGTAGGGGGTCATCATCTCCGCGTTCCACGGGTAGCCCGTCCGGATCAGCGAGGCGACCGACTCGACCAGCGCGGTGTGGTCCGGATTGAGCGGCGCGAGCTCGCGCGCGCTCTCCCAGCCCAGCTCCTCCAGCAGCAGGTCGACCTCCCGGCGCGCCGTCAGCTGGGCCTCGTCGCCCTCCTGCGCGTCCGGGGCGGGCGGGTGCGGCAGCGCCCACAGGGCCGCGCCCAGGCGGATGGTGCGGCCCAGGGACTCGTCGTCCACGTGCTTGAGCACCTTCGCCGCCGCCGCCACCGAGAGCCCGCCGACCTGGAGCAGGGTGCGGACCACGCGCAGCCGGCGCAGGTGGTCCTCGCCGTACTCGGCGGTGGTGGCGCTGATCCGGCGGCCGGGCGCCAACAGGCCTTCGCGCAGGTAGTACTTGATGGTCGCGGTGGAGACGCCACTGCGCTCGCTCAGCTCTGACAGCCGCATCCCTTGCGCCTTTCCTCGGATAGCGCCACTATCTCATCACGCGCCATTGGACAGTGGCGCTATCCAACCGACGCCATCCGGAGGCCCCGTGACCGTCAAGCCGATTCCGGGCCGCACCACCGCAGCCCTCGAGGGTGACGCCGTGGTCCTGCTGATCGGGATGCGCATCAACCACTTCTGGGCCGTGCACTCCTGGCTGCCCGTCTTCACGGCCATGCCCCGGATGCTGCGCGAGCTGAAGAAGGACAGGGCGCGCGGGCTCCTCAACCACGTCCTGCTGACGGCCTCGCCGCGCACCTACTACGTGGTCCAGTACTGGGAGTCCAAGGAGAAGCTCTACGCCTACGCGGCGGCGCCCGACGCCCTGCACCACCGGATGTGGGCCGCGATCAACCGCAAGGACCGGGCCGGGCGGATGCGCCGGCACGTGGGGCTCTGGCACGAGACCTACGTCGCGCCGCAGGGCGGATACGAGGCGATCTACTTCGACATGCCCCCGTACGGGCTGGCGGCGGCCACGGGGGTGCTGCCGCTGGAGAAGCGCGGGCGCCGGGGCGCCGACCGCTTCGCCTACCGTCCGGCGGCACCGGAAGCACCGAAGCGATAGGGAGAACGATGGACCAGCACGGCAGCATCCGGCGCACCGCCGCACGGCGGGCCGGCCTCGTGGCGGCGTTCGGCCTGAGCCTCGCGCTCACGGCGGCCTGCGGCGGCAAGGACAGCGGATCCGGGTCCTCCGCGTCCTCGTCGTCCTCGTCGTCCTCGAAGGGCGGCGGGTCCTGGCAGGTCGGCGACTGCGGCGGCCCCGACCCGAAGCAGGCTCCGGACGGGTACCGGGCGATGGGCTGCGACGAGGCCGGCGCCACCTTCAAGGCCCTGGAGGTCACCTCGGCCGGGATCCTGCCCGGATCGGTCCAGTGCCCGGCCGGGACGGACCTGATGATCCGGGTGTCGGTGTCCTACGGCACCTCCAAGGACAAGTCCAAGGGCGGCGGCATCCCCACCCACACGGTGTGCGGGCGCAACCTCTCCGGCGACCACCCCGGGGACGCCGGGGCCGGCGGCGGACAGCTGGTCAAGGGCGACTGCGTCTCCTCCTCCGCCCAGGAGGTGGCCTGCGCGACGGCCGGCGGCGGCGCCTTCAAGGTGCTCGACCTGGTCAAGGAGAAGGGCCAGTGCCCGTCGGGGACCACCGAGCCCATGGAGCTCACCCTGTCGATCGGACGCCCCTACGACGTGATCTGCGCGGCTCCCGCATAGCGGGGCGGGCGGGGGCGGCCCACGATGGACACATGAGCGCGGGACGGTACGAGCTGAGGTTCCCCGGCGGCGCCGGGACGGGCGAGGACACCGTGGTCGTGGACCGCACGGAGGCCACCGGTCCCGGCGGGCACCCGGTCTACGCGGACGCCACCGGGATCGTACGCGCCGAGATCAGCGACCGGGGCGAGGTGCGGATGCTGGCGTCGGGCGGACACCAGGCCCCGTCCCAGCCGGTGACGGCGCACCCGCTGCCCTCCTGACGGGGCCCCGCCCGGCTGTGGGCCGACGGTGCGAAACCGGGCCGTCGCCGCTCGCGCCTGCGGACGCGGGGCCCGCGCCGCGTCCGATAGTCGCCTGGGTGCCCGCGCACGGGGCCCGTACGGCGACCCCGGAGGAACAGCGATGGACAGCGCAGGACTGCCGCGCCGCACGGCCCTGCTGGCCGGCGGCCTGGCGGCCTTCGCCGCGGGCACGCTCGCGGCCTGTACGGCGAAGCCCCTCCTCCCGGCCGGCAGCACGCGGGGGCGGCCCGAGCCCGCCGCGCCCAACCCGGCGGCCACCACCCCGGCCGCGGCCTACGCGCGGCTGGTGGAGGGCAACGCGCGGTGGGTGGACGGCAGCCTCCGGCACCCCGACCGGGACCCCACCCGCCGCCAGCTGGTCGCCCAGAGCCAGACCCCGTTCGCCGTGGTCCTGTCCTGCATCGACTCCCGGGTGCCGCCGGAGCTGCTGTTCGACACCGGGCTCGGTGACATGTACGTCCTGCGCACGGGCGGGCAGACGCTCGGCCCGGTGGTCACCGGCTCCGTCGAGTACGGCCCGATGACCTCCGCCACCCCGCTGGTCCTGGTCCTCGGCCACCAGCGCTGCGGCGCGATCGACGCCGCGTACAAGGCGGCGCGCGACGGGAAGGCCCTGCCGGGCAACCTGGAGGCGCTCGCGAAGGCGCTGCGCCCCGCGTACGAGCAGACCGTCAAGGAGGGCGGCCCTGACCCGGTGGACCGGATGATCCGCGCCCAGGTCCGGCTCACCGCCGACGAGCTGCGCGGCAACGCGGACCTCGCCCCGCTGGTGCGCAAGGGCACCCTCGCGGTGGTCGGCGCCTATTACTCCCTCGACACCGGCCGGGTGGAGGTCCTGACGGGCGCCCCGCCCGGCGGGACGGCGAGCCCCGGCACCGGCACGACGCCGGAACCCTCCGGTACGCCCGCGGGCACCGCGACGCCGTCCCGCACCCCCGCGCCCAGCGGCAGCACGGCACCCACCGCGACCGGCCTGCCGACGGCCCCGCCCTCCTGAAGCGGTGGTGTGCCGGAGCCCCCGGCCGGGCCGCGGGGAACGCGGCCGGCCGGGGGCTCCGGGACGGCGGGGTCAGGCCGTCGCCGCCGGGGCGGGCTCGGCCGGGACGGCCTTCGCCGGCCGGGGGGCCGGGTAGACCGCCTCGCGCGGCAGCCTGGGCTCCAGGCGCAGCACGCCCAGGGCCGAGACGGTCGCGCCCGCCGCGAGGACCAGCCACATCGCCGTCGGCGAGAGGGTGAGCAGGGCCGTCAGCACGGCCGGGGCCAGTGCGCTGGGCACCGCCCAGGAGAGCTGGTAGACGGCGAGGTGCCGACCGCGCGTCTCCTCCGGGGCGGCCTGCGCGCAGAGCGCGGAGGCCGTGGCGCCGTGCATCAGCTCGCCCGCCGTGAACAGCACGGTCGCGGCGAAGATGCCCACCAGGATGACGGACTTGTCCCCCACCGCCGCCAGGGCGGCGAAGACCAGGAACGAGGCCGCGAACACCGCCGCGCCCAGGGACACCGCGCGCGAGCGGCGGAAGGCCACCAGCGCCCGGGTGACCGGGATCTGCAGGAGCGCGATCCCGACCGTGTTGACCGCGTACAGGACGCCCACCAGCGAGGTGGACGCGCCCAGGTCCTGGGTGACGTAGGCGGGGATGCCGACGGCGAGCACCGTGTAGCCGAACGCGGTGGGCACGTTGAGCAGGGTCAGGGCGAGGAAGGGCCGGTTGCGCGCGACGAGCCGGTAGCCGCCCTTGCGCGAGACCCGGGGAGCGCCCTCGCCGGGCGCCGTCCGCGGGATCGGGATGGACCCGAAGCAGACGGCGGCCAGCACGTACCCGGCGGCCGTGCAGAACACGATCACGTAGTAGAACGCGTCGCTGCCCAGGGCCAGCACCCCGCCCGCGATCAGACCGCCGACGCCCAGGCCGGCGTTGCGCAGGCTGCGCTGCGCGGCGAGCAGCCTGTCCCGCTCGTTGCCCTTGACGAACTCGGCGATGAACGACTGGATGGCCGGCGGGAACGAGGTGTCGCCGAGCGCCACCAGCAGGATCACGCAGAACATCGTGTAGCCGTTGTCGACCAGCGGGTACGTGCAGAAGCCCGCGGCGCGCAGCAGGTAGCCGCCGGTGACGACGGCCTTGGCGCCGAACCGGTCGATGAGGACGCCCGCCGCCGGGTTGCTGACCAGGCCGATCACGGCGGCGGCCGTCATGAGGGTGCCCACCTGGGTGAGCGGAAGCCCGGTCACGTGGTGGAAGTACAGCAGCGACAGGGGCAGGTACATGCCGGCGCCGGTGGCGTCGACGACCATCCCCAGCATGTACCGCGTCTTCGCCGACAGGCGGGCCCCCGTCATGACGCGTCCCCGATCACGCTGTGTTCACGGACCCACTCGCCGAGCTCGCGCAGCCGGCGCTCGCACTCGGTGCGGTTCGGCGCGGTGCCCACGGCGGCGGCGAGGAAGTCGGAGGAGCCGGAGGCCGGGGCGATGACCTGGCCCTCCTCGGCGTAGAGCCAGAAGCCGTCGAGCCAGGGCTCGTCGGGGACGGCCGGCAGCTCCCGCACCAGCCCGGGCCGCTTCATCATGAGCAGCTGGCCGGCCATGTGGCGCGGCCTCGGCAGCCCGGCCGGGTCGTCGCCCCGGCGGACGGCGTCGTGGAGCGGGTGGCCGGCGTCGGCGCGCACGGCGTACTCGCCGAGGTGCACCCCGAACAGGCTGTGGAAGACCTCGCGGATCTTGGCGCCGCCGGGGCGGCAGGCGATCTCGCACAGCACCAGACGGTCGTCGGGGGTGTGGAAGACCTCCATGTGGAAGGCGTGGTCGCGCAGCCGGGAGCCCTCGGGGGCCAGGGTGGCGAGGACCCGGTCGGCGAGGTCGAGCAGGCGCGGGGTCAGCGGGTCGTCCTCGTCGAGGGTGAGGTCGACGCGCGGGCCCGGGTCGGAGGCGAAGGAGGACAGGTCGTACTGGTACTGCGAGGGCCAGGCCATGGCCACGCGGCCGTCGCGCACCACGCCGTCCACGTGGCACATGCGGCCCGGGACGAAGCCCTCCAGCAGGACGTCGTCCCGCTCACCGGCGGCGTACACCTCGGCCAGGGTCTCCTCGAAGGAGGCCCCGTCCCGCAGGACGCGCAGGCCGATGGCGTTGAAGCCGCTGCGCTCCTTGAAGACCAGGGGGAAGCCCTCGGCCTCGGCGAAGGTGCGGGCCTCGTCGGCGGTGCGGGGCTGGACCCAGGGGGCGACCTCGACGCCCGAGGCCTGGGCGCGGGTCTTCATCAGGGCCTTGTCGCGGAAGGGCTTGACGTCGTCCTGCCAGGGGCCGCGCAGCCCGGAGCGCTGGCGCAGCCGCGCGGCGAGGTCCATGTCGCCCTCGTGCAGCACGGTCACGCCCGTGATCCGGTGCTCCGCCATCAGTTCGAGGGCGCGGGCCTCGAACTCCGGGGAGTCGAAGTCGTCGTGGATCTCCAGGCGGGTGTAGCCGAGGTCGCCGTCGGGGATCTTCTCACCGGCGAGTTCGATCTTCTCGCGGTTGGCGAGGACGACGATGTCGCCGGTGTGGTCGGGCAGCCAGGACCGGTACGGGAACGGCTCCAGCGGGTTGCGGTGGATGATCAGCAGGTTCTCGCGGGGGGCGATCTCGGAGGGCTGCGCGAGGACGGTGGTGCCGTCGGGGCGGGCCAGGGTGATCCGGATGTGCTCGCGGATCACCTCGGCGCCGCGGCGGATCGCGGCGGTGGTGTCCTCGGCGGCGACGGCGATCAGGCCGAGCCGGTCCCAGTTGTCGGTGAGGACGCGGACGCCGTCGCCGGGCTTGGCGCCGACGGTGACGGAGATGACGCCCTCGGCGGCGCGGGCCCCGTCGAGGCCGGCGACCGATTCGACGGTGGTGCCCGGGGTGCCGACCAGGGCGCGCACGGCGGCGCCGCCGTGGGCCTGCGGCCGGTCGGGCAGTTCCTCGACCAGACCGAAGGGCCGGCCGACGGCGAGGGTGACCAGGTCGACGCCGAAGGCGCTGCGCACCAGTTCGGGGATGGAGTCGCCGCCGATGCGGTTGTGGCCCTCGATGACGCGGGGGCCCTTGGGCGTGAGGCGGACCTCGGTGTGGCAGACGCCGTCGCGCATGCCCATCACGTCGAGGAAGCCGCGTATGCCCTGGCGTATCGCCGCGTCGTCGGCCTCGGAGAGCCGGGCCGGGACCGCGTGGCCCAGTTCGGCGAAGTGGCCGTCCGAGGTGAACTTCTCGGTGATGGTGATGATGACGTGGCGGCCGGCGAAGCTGAAGGACTCGACGCTGAACTCGGGGCCGTCCAGGAACTCCTCCATGAGGAAGTCCTTGAGGACGAAGAGGGAGGAGACCCGGTCGGTGCGGGTGCCCGAGAGGCGGGTGACCTCGTTCCAGACCCGGTCGGCGTCCTCCGGTCCCCGCACCCGCATGACGCCGATGCTGGCGGTGGCGTCGACGGGCTTGACGATGAAGGGGAAGCCGTAGGAGGCGCCGAAGGCGTCCAGGTCCTCACGGGTCTTCAGGGAGCGGGCGCCCACCGCGTGCTCCGGGTCGTGCTCGGCGACGTAGCGCCGCATGGCGGCCTTGTCGCGGATCCGGGCCGTGACCTCGTAGCCGGTGCCCCCGAGCCCGTACATGTCGTTGATCCGGCCCGCGTTCTCCAGCCCCGGCTCGGTGAGGGAGACGACGGCGGCGAAGCCGGGGCTCTCGTGCCAGGCCCGGACCAGGGGCTCGACCAGGGTCCAGTCGGTGAAGTCGACGACCTCGACGGCGGCGGCGAGACGGTTCTGCACCTCGCTCACCTTGGTCGGGTGCTGGAGGAGCAGCACGTTCAGCCCCAGGTCGTGGGCCTTCTGCACGGTCTCGTCGGTCCCACCGACGAGCAGCAGGGTGCGCTCGGGGTTCATTCGCTCTCTTCTCCCCCTGCGGCGGCAGGGAATTTCGGGCTCTTACTCGGGCAGGCGTGGGGGCGGGGAAGGAGTGGGTCGGGCCCGGGCCGCCCTGCGGCGGGCCCGGGCGCCGTGTTCAGGACCGGCCGGCGGTTTCCGTCTCCGGCCACCAGCTGAGGTAGCGCTCGCCGCTGTCGGGGAACACGGTCGCCACGACGCTGTCCGACAGGTCGTGCCGGCGGGCGAGTTCGACGCAGCCGTACGCGGCCGCGCCGGCGGAGATCCCGACGAGCAGGCCGGTGCGGGCGGCGAGGGCGCGGGTGGTGGCGGCGGCGTCCGCGTCGTCGACGGCGATCACCTCGTCGATGAGGTGGACGTCGGTGACGGGGCTGATGAAGCCGCCGTTGAGGCCGGGGATGCGGTGGGGGCCGGGCTCGCCGCCGGAGAGCAGCGCGGAGCCGGCGGGCTCGACCGCGACCACCTTCAGGTCCGGGTTGCGCTCGCGGAGGTAGCGGGCGATGCCGGTGATGGTGCCGCCGGTCCCGATCCCGCACACCAGGTAGTCGACGCGGCCGCCGGAGTCGCGCCAGATCTCCGGGCCGGTCGTCGTGTAGTGGGCGCGGACGTTGTCGGGGTTCTCGTGCTGGCGCGCGTACCAGGAGCCGGGCATCTCGGCGTGGAGCTGTTCGGCGCGGTCGCAGCAGGCGCGGAAGCCCTCGGTGTGGTCGGTGAACTCCACCTCGGCCCCCAGCATGCGCAGGGTCAGCACGCGCTCGCGGGAGGCGTTGGAGGGGAGGACGATCAGACAGCGGTAGCCCCGGGAGGCGGCGAGCGCGGCCAGGGCGATGCCGGTGTTGCCGGAGGTCGACTCGATGACGGTGGCGCCGGGCACCAGGGCGCCGGACTCCTCGGCGGCCCGGAGCATGAAGAGCGCGGCCCGGTCCTTGATGCTGGACAGCGGGTTGGCGGCCTCCAGCTTGGCGAGGACCCGGGCGGTGGCGGGCAGGCCGTCGAGCTGGAGTTCGAGCAACGGCGTCTCGCCGACGAGATCCTCGAACGATGCCGCGATGCGGCCGGCGGTGAGCGCGTTGTTCACGAGGCTCCCCCTTTGGTGCTGGACGTGCGGTCGGTCTCCGAAAGGTAGCCAGCCGCGGTGGTGCGCGATTGGGGCCCGGCTCGGGGGAGGCTGGAGCCCCGCTCGCGCACCGCGCGCGACGGTGACCGACGCAACGTCCTTACTGCTAGAGGGCGTTGAGTTCTACGGCGTCCGCCATCGCCCGGTAGCCGGCGTCGTTCAGGTGGAGCCGGTCGGCGAAGGCGTACTCGGCCTTGAGCCGCTCGGGGTGCTCCGGGTCGGCGACGGCGCGGTCGAAGTCCACGACGGCGTCGTAGGCGCCGCCGGTGCGGATCCACCGGTTGACCTCGGCCCGCACCTCGTCGCCCCGCGCGGTCCAGTAGCCCGAGCCGCCGAAGGGCGGGATGGTGGCGCCGATGATCCTGACCCCGCGGGCGTGGGCCTCGCGGATCAGCTCCCGGTGGCCGTCGATGATCTGCTGCGCGGAGACCCGGGGGCCGGTGGTGCAGCGGTCCTGGGGCCCGTCGGGCTGGACGATGTCGTTGGTGCCCTCCAGGACGATCACCGTACCGGTGTCGGGGCGGCCGAGGGCGTCGCGCCGGAAGCGGTTCAGGGCGCTCTCGCCGAAGCAGGCCGAGTCGGTGAGGACCTTGTTGCCGCCGATGCCCGCGTTGAGGACCGGACGGGGCTCGCCCCGGGCGGCGAGGCGTGCGGCGAGGGCGTCGGGGTAGCGGCGGTCGGCGCCGGGGGTCGCGCCGAAGCCGTCCGTGAGGGAGTCCCCGAAGGTGACGACGGCGCCGCGGCGCGGGCCGGGGGCGGCGGGGCTGCGCACGTCGACCCCGGCCAGGTAGTACCAGGAGAAGCTCTGGTTCCCGGGCGCCGAGAAGGCCTCCCCGGCGGCGTCGCGCAGGTGGTCGCCGTCGGCCCGGAAGGAGGTGGCCATGGCGACGTTGTGGAAGGTGGCCGGGCCGCTGGGGCCCTGGAAGTAGAGGGTGACGGTGAGCTGTTCGAAGGCCTGGACCGGCAGGGACACGGAGTCGCTGGACAGCTCCGCGCCGGCCGGGAGGGTCACCCCGCCCGCGCCGCCGAAGCGCAGCGGGCGTACGGTCCCGGGCCGCAGGGCGGCGCCGCCGGCGCTCTTGGCGACGGTCGCGCCGGTCAGGCGCAGCGGGGTCTTCCCGTAGGCGTTGGACAGGCGCACGCGCAGCTCGCTCCCCTGGGCCCCGGCCCGGATCACCTGGCGCACCGACTGGTCGCGGAAGCCCTCCTCGGACCAGTTGGGGAACCAGTCGGTGTGGGTGGCGGTCTGCGGGGAGGCGGCCCAGGCTCCGTGCCAGGGGTTGCCGTGCGCGGCGGCGGGGGTGGCGGTGGTGGCGGCCGCGGCCAGGAGGACGGCGGCCAGCGGGGCGGCGAGGGCGGTCTTGTTCTTGTTCACACCACCCTGACCCGCACCGGACCGCGGATGTGACAGCGGGGGCGGACTTCTTCGGAACCCGCGCCCGCAGCGCCCCGTCCGGTCCGGACCCGGCACGGCGGGCCCGGACCGGACGGGCCGTCAGCGGCGCAGACCCGTCAGCTTGTCGGGGTTGATCTGCACCCGGAGGTTGCGGATCAGGCCGCCGTCCAGGTCGAAGGTGACCGCGGCCAGGGGGGCTCCGCCCAGCTCGGCGAGGACGCCGAGCTCCCCGTTGATGAGGGCCGGGGTGATGACGGCCCCGGCGTTGGCGGGCTTGGCGAGGACCCCGAACAGCCAGCGGGCCACGTGGTCGGCACCGTACAGCGGGCGGCGGGCCGCGGTGACCTTGCCGCCGCCGTCCGACCAGGCGGTGACGTCGGGGGCGAGCATCTCCAGGACGGCGTTGATGTCGCCGCCGGCGCAGGCGGCCAGGAAGCGGTCGGTGACGCGTTCGCGCTCCGCTGTGTCGGTGTCGAAGCGCTGCCGGCGGGCGGCGACGTGCTTGCGCGCGCGGGAGGAGATCTGCCGGACGGCCGGCTCCTCCCGGTCGAGGAAGCCGGCGATCTCCGCGTGGGAGAAGCCGAAGACCTCGCGCAGGACGAAGACGGCGCGCTCGACCGGCGTGAGGGTCTCCAGGACGACCAGCATCGCCGTGGAGACGCTCTCGGCGAGCTCCCGGTCCTGCGCCACGTCGGGCGAGGTGAGCAGGGGTTCCGGGAGCCAGGGTCCGACGTACTCCTCCCGCGTGGCGCGGGCGGAGGTGAGCCGGTTCAGGGACAGGTTGGTGACCGTGCGCACGAGGTACGCCCTGGGGTGGCGCACCTCCGAGCGGTCGGCCTTGTTCCAGGTCAGCCAGGCGTCCTGGACGATGTCCTCGGCGTCGCTGACGGTGCCGAGCATGCGGTAGGCGGTGGCGAACAGGAGCCTTCGGTGTTCGTGGAAGGCGTCCGTCTCGGGTTCGGTCGTGGTCACGGCCCGATTCTGCACGGACCGCCGGGGGCGCGGTCAATCACACGGGGTGATCGTCCGCAGTGCGACCACGGCCGCCCGGCCCGCGGTGCGGATCCGGCAGGGCGCCTTCGGGCCCTCCGCCAAGGCGGCGTCGTGGGGCCCGAGTTCGACGCTCCCGCCGGGGTGGTCCAGGCGGGCCGGGCCGTCCAGGGCGACGACCAGGAGGACGGCGTCCGGCGCGGGGGCGAGGGAGAGCGCGCCCCGCACGACGGCGGTGTCCGCCGCGACCCGGCCGCGCCGGTACATCACGTTGAAGTTCACGACGGGCCCGTCCAGCAGCCGGCAGCCGGTCGGCTCGTCGCCGGGGAAGTCGCAGGGCGCGTAGCGCTCGTCGACGCGGCGCGGGACGCCGGAGACGGTGAGCTCCATGCCGGCGCCCTCGGCGAGGGTCAGGGTCCGGTCGACCCCGGGGAACTCCGAGAAGGGGCCGTCCCCGGCGACCTCGGCGAGGCTGACCCGCCAGCCGAACTCCTCGGTCCCGGCGCCCTCCGGCCGGGCCGCGATCTCGCGGGTGACCCCGCCGCCGTTCTTCCAGGGCACCGCCGTGCGGTCGGCGGCGCGCAGGATCGTGACGGCGGCGGGGCCGGTCATACGGGGGCTTCCTTCCCTCGGGTCCGTGGCGCCCGGCGGGGCGGTGAGGACCCGGGGCGGTGGGCCGAGCCTAACCCGGCGGCGGTCTAGCTCACGGCGAAGTCGTCGCCGCGGACCTGGCCCTGCCCGTACCAGCCGTGCAGGTAGACGGTGACGGTCCCGGAGGCGCCGGTGGTGAAGGGCACCGTCAGCTTGGTCCAGCCCGTCGAGCCGGTCCACGTGCTGGCGTTGGCGCCGCCCCGGACGCCGAGGTAGGCGTAGCTCCCCTGGACCCATCCGCTGAGGGTGTACGCGGTGTTGGGGGCGAGGGTGAGGGTCTGGGCGCATTCGCCGGTGTGGGCGGAGTCCGGGTTCGCCTGGAGGGCGTAGCTGCCGGAGTGGACCGGCGCCGTGCCGATCGAGCCGCCGTTCTCGCAGGTCCAGGGGGCGAGGGAGCCGGTTTCGAAGCCGCCGTTGACCAGGGCGCCGCTGCCGCCGCCCGGGCCGGAGACGGTGAGGGTGAAGGCGGCGCCGTGGCTGGTCTTCCCGGCGGCGGTGACGGTGAGCGGGTAGGTGCCGGGCGCCGCCGTGGCCGCGGCGGCGACCGTGAGCTGGGCAGTGCCACCGGCGGTGACGGAGCCTGGGGTGAGGGTGGCCGTGACTCCGGCGGGGGCCCCGGAGACCGTCAGGGCGAGGGGCTGCGCCGCGCCGGAGGTGACCTGGGTGGAGACGGTGGCGGTGGTGCTCGCGCCCGGGGTCACGGAGGCGGAGCCGGGGGCCACGGAGACCGAGAAGTCGTCGGTGGCCGGTCCGCCGCCGCCGGTGAACGGGGCGAAGGTGTGGGTGAAGTACCAGGGGTCCTGGGCGATGCCGGAGCAGGTGTCGGAGCCCCCGGTGCCGGGGCAGCCGCCGTTGTCGCGCTGGAGGGCCCAGAAGGACAGGGTGTTGATCCCCTTGGAGACCGCCCAGTCGTAGACGGACGGGGCGTTGGCGGTGGTGAAGGTCTCGGCGGCCCCGTAGTCGTCGATGCCGGGCATCTCGGTGACCCCGACCATGCCCCAGAGCTGCGCGGGGGTCCGGTCCGGGTAGAGGGCGGCCAGCTGGTCGTAGAGGCCGGTGGCGGCGGTGCGGGTGTCGGCGGCCATGTCGTGGGCGGCGCCGTCGTAGTAGTCGAAGGTCATCAGGTTGACCACGTCGACCTTGGCCCCGGCGGCCTTGGCGCTCTTCAGGACGGCCAGTCCGCTGCTCGCCAGTCCGCTCGTGGTGGTGGGGAGGGTGTAGGAGATCTGGAGGGGGCGGCCGGAGGCGGCGGCCCAGTCCTGGAGCTTCTTGATCGCCTGGTTGCGGCGGTCGACACCGGCCTTGTTGGTGAGGGACTTGTCCTCGATGTCCATGTCGAGCCGGCTGACCTCGTAGGTCGTGACCAGCTTCTGGTAGGCGGCGGCGATCGCGTCGACGCTGGTGCAGCTGTCGGCGATCTCCGTGCCCCCGCTGTCGGCCGCGTAGCCGCCGAAGGAGGGGATGACGTCGCCGCCGCGGGCCCGGATGGCGGCGAAGTCGGCGCCGAAGACGGAGTCGGCGACGGGCTGCTGGGTGGAGCCGTTCCAGTACGGGGTGCAGGAGCCCTTGGCCTCGGTCTGCACGAAGGCCATCGTCAGGTACTTCGCGCCGGACTTCTGCGCGAGGTCGGCGGGGCTGTCGGAGGAGTACGCCTCGAAGTAGGGGGCGAAGACGTGCGCGGGCAGTGGGGTGGCCGCGTAGGGGGTGGCCGCCGCCCGGGCGGGCCCGGCGCCGGCGGCGGCGAGCAGTCCGGCGGCGGTGACGAGGGTGGCGCAGGCCGCGCTTAAGCGGCGGAGGGCATGCTGACGCAGTCTCAACGAAGGCTCCCGGTGGGGCGCGAGCGAACGGGCGGACGCCTCATGATTGGTCTGGACCAGCTTCGGGTCAAGGGGTCCGGCCGATCGGCGCCCCGCCGGGAGCCGAACGGTCAGCGCAGGATCCCCGCCTGCCGGGCCGCGCGGATCCAGGAGGGGAACTCCGACAGGAGCCGGTCGTACAGGTCGGGGTCCGAGATCCGGTCGATGTCGTCGACGGCGAAGAAGCCGACGTTGTCGACGCGGCGGCCGGGCATGGTGTCGAAGCGCTCCAGCACGCCGAAGCCGGCCCGGCCGAGACCGACGAACTGCCAGAACACCGGCTCCTCGACGGCCTCCCGCAGCTCCCGCTCGATCTCGGCGTTGCGGTACACCCCGCCGTCGGAGAAGAAGAGGACGAGGGTGGGCGCGGGCACCGGGTTGGCCCGTACGAAGGCGCGCACCTCGGCGATGACCTTCTGCTCCTCGTTCTGGAAGCCCACCTGCCGCATGTCGACCTGGCCGGGCTCCAGACCCCGGGGGGCCCGCTTGCGGCCGAAGACGCTCATCTGGCCCACGCGCACGTGCAGGCGCAGCCACTCCGGGAGCTCGCCGACGGCGAGGTCGGGGAGCCGGGCGGGGTTGGTGGCGAAGGTCCATGCCTGCATCTCGCCGTCGTCGTCCAGCTGCGCGGCGACGGCCGCCATCCGCTCCACCACCCCCGCGACCGTGCCCCGGGAGTAGAGGGTGCTCATCGAGCCGGAGGCGTCGAGGACGAGGACGACGCGGGCGGTGACGTCGCCGGCCCCGGCCTTGCGGAGGCTGACGGCCACCTGCTCCTTGCGCAGGGAGAGCCGGCCCCGCATCTCCGGGGGGAGCCACTCCTCGCCCTTGACGAGGCGGACGACGGCCTCGGCGGGCGCGGGGGCCGTGACGGGGGCGGGAGGCGGCGCGGGGGCCGCGACCGGGGCGGGGGCCGGTCCGGGCGTCCGCGCCGGGGCCGCCTCCCACTTGAACGTGTTGCTCTGCAGGACCGCCGTCTTGTTGGGGTCGGTCGGCTC
>NZ_JBFBGN010000065.1:0-37799 GCF_040684675.1 Streptomyces sp. NPDC089915
AGCAGCGGGCCCAGCAGGTGCGCGATGGCCGGCTCGGCCACGACGCCCAGCACCAGGGTGCACAGGGTGATGCCCAGCTGGGCCGCCGCCATCAGCGCGGACACGTGCTCCAAGCCCCATATGACCGAGCGGGCCCGCCGGTCGCCCTGCTCGGCGTACGGTTCGATCTGGCTGCGCCGGACCGAGATCAGCGCGAACTCCGCGCCGACGAAGAAGGCGTTGACGACGAGCGTCGCCAGGCCGATCAGCAGCTGGATCGCGGTCATCGGTCCCCCTCAGGGTCCTCGTCGCCGGGCGTCTCGGCCGGCATGTGCAGCAGGACGCGCGCGGCGCGGCGGCCGCTCGCGTCCACCACGTCCAGGCACCAGCCGTCCAGCTCCAGCCGGTCGCCGACGGCCGGGATCCGGCCCAGTTCGGCGGCTATGAGCCCGGCCAGGGTCTCGTACGGCCCCTCGGGCACCCGCAGGCCGATCCGCCGCAGCTGGTCGGTGCGGGCGGCGCCGTCGGCGGAGTACAGGGCGCGGCCGGACTCGTCCGTACCGGCCGGTGCCAGGTCGGAGGTCTCGTGCGGGTCGTGCTCGTCGCGGACCTCGCCGACGACCTCCTCGACGATGTCCTCCAGCGTGGCCACGCCGGCCGTGCCGCCGTACTCGTCGATCACCACGGCCATCGTCTGCCGGCCGGACAGCCGGTCCAGCAGCCGGTCCACGGTCAGCGACTCCGGTACGAGGAGGGGTTCGCGCAGCAGCCGCGACACCGGGTGGCGGTGGCGCTCCTCGGCGGGCAGCGCCAGGACGTCCTTGATGTGGACCGTCCCGACCACGGTGTCCAGGCTGCCCCGGTAGACGGGGAAGCGGGAGAGGCCGGTGGCCATGGTCGCGTTGGCCACGTCCTCGGCGGTGGTCTGCACGTCGAGGGCGGTGACCTGCACGCGCGGGGTCATCACGTTCTCGGCGGTCAGGTCCGCCAGGTTCAGGGTCCGCACGAAGAGCTCGGCCGTGTCCTTCTCCAGCGCGCCCGCCTTGGCGGAGTGCCGGGCCAGGGCCACCAGCTCCTCCGGGCTGCGCGCGGAGGCCAGCTCCTCGGCGGGCTCCATGCCCAGCCGTCGTACCAGGTGGTTGGCGGTGGTGTTGAGGTGGCTGATCAGCGGCCGGAAGGCGCGGCTGAAGACCCGCTGCATGGTCGCCACGCGCTTGGCGACCGCCAGGGGGGAGGAGATCGCCCAGTTCTTGGGGACCAGCTCGCCCACGACCATCAGCACCACGGTCGACAAGACCGTGCCCAGGATCAGGGCGGTGGAGGAGGCGACCGAGGCGGACAGGCCCATGGCCTTGAACGGGCCCGTGAGCAGGGCGGCGATCGACGGCTTGGAGATCATGCCGATGACCAGGCCGGTCACGGTGATGCCGAGCTGGGCGCCGGAGAGCTGGAAGGTCAGGCTGCGGACGGCGGTGAGGGCGCTGTCCGCGCCGCGCTCGCCGCGCTCGACGGCCCGTTCCAGCTCGCTGCGCTCGACCGTGGTCAGCGAGAACTCGGCGGCGACGAAGACCCCACAGGCAAGGCAGAGCAGCAGCGCCACGACGAGCAGGAGCACTTCGGTCATCGGTCGATCACCTCCGTCCCATGATCGGCCAGGGGGACGGGTGCCGCGCGATGTCGCGTGCGGGAATGCCGGGGACTGGGAGGCTCGCCCATGGGCGGACGCTCACACCTTTCGGTCGGGAGGGCTCGGAGGGTTCCGGAGGTCCCGGGAGGGACCCTGCCCACATGGTAAAGGAAAGGCAAAGGGGATGGCTCCTCCTTTTGGCCGAGTATGCGCGGATGGTGGGATCGGCGCATGGACGATCTTCGTATCGGCACGGCCGACGCCACGGACCTGCCCGCCGTACTGGACTTCTGGAAGGCCGCCGCCAAGGGCGCGAGCATCAGCGACGACCTGGCCGGGGTCCAGCGGCTGCACGCCCGCGACCCGCGGGCGCTGCTGCTCGCCCGGCGCGGCGGGGAGCTCGTCGGCACGGTCATCGCCGGGTTCGACGGCTGGCGCTGCCACCTCTACCGGCTCGCCGTCCACCCGGCGCACCGCCGGCGGGGGATCGGGTCGGCGCTGCTGGCCGCCGCCGAGGAGCGGTTCGCGGAGCTGGGCGGGCGGCGCGCCGACGCGATGGTGCTCGACGGGAACGAGCAGGCGCACGGCGCCTGGGACGCCGCCGGCTACCACCCCGAGGAGATCTGGACCCGCTGGGTCAAGCCGCTGGCCGGCTGACCCCGCCGGCCCGGTCGGCCGGACGGGTGAACGCGGTTCAGTCGCGGCGGCGGGCCGTGCCGATGACGCAGTACGAGGTGGGCAGGGACGGGCCGCGCTCGGGCAGCCGGAAGGAGCGGTGCGCGGTGATCCGGAAGCCGGCCGCCTCGATCGCGGCGAGCGGGTCGCGGGCGGTGTGGCAGCCGCCGAACAGGCGCGGCCAGACCGTCCGGTCGAGCGCCCGCTGGACCGAGGCCATCCCGGGGCCCGGGGCGACCCCGTGCTCCAGGAAGCGCAGCTCGGCGCCGGGGCGCAGCACCCGGTGCAGTTCGCTGAGGGCGCGCGGCAGGTTCCGTACGGTGCACAGCACCAGCGAGGCGACGGCGACGTCGAAGGCCTCGCTCTTGAGGGGGAGGGCCTCCGCGACACCCGGTACGAGGTCCACCGGCACCTCGGCGCGCAGCGCGGCGGACGCCGCGAGCCGGCGCAGGGTGGCCTCGGGTTCGACCGCGACGACCTCGCAGACGGCGCGCGGGTAGTGCGCGAAGTTCAGGCCGTTGCCGGCGCCGATCTCGACGACCCGGCCCGACACCCCCAGCAGCAGCTCCTCGCGCAGCGCCCCGATCCCGGCCCGGGTCTCGGCGGCGGTGCTGGCGCGGGCGTAGAACCGGGCGAAGCAGGGGTGGTGGACCGAATCGGGGGCGTGGGCGGGCATGGGGCGGCCTCCGGGCGCGGATCGGGGGCTGACGGGCGGACACACGGGCGCGCGTGTACCCTCCGGGGCCTGTTCCCCGCCCCGCCGTCCCGCGAAACCGGTCCGGCGGGGGTGCCGCCGCGCGGAGCCGCCCCCCGGCCGCCCTGCCCTTGTTCCCGCCCCCATCGCGGGCGCGGCTGCCAACGCGGCACCCCTGCGGCCGCGAACACGGCGCCACCGCGCCCGCGCCTCACACGCCGGCGGGGCTGCAACCAGCCCCGTCGGCGTGTGCGCCCCGGGGCCGGCAGGCCCTACGCCGGCCAGGTGGTCAGGAAGGACTCCGCCGACCACGTGCCGTCCAGCGGCGGGGCCAGCCAGCCCGGGGCCGCCTCGCGGAAGGCGGCCGGGGCCAGGGCGCCGGCGCCCTGCGGGACGGCGCCCAGCAGGGGCAGGCCGGAGACCTTCGGGAGGTCGGCCAGGTTGCAGCGGGACGCCAGGTCGGGGGAGTCCGGCCAGCTGCCCACCACCACCCCGAGCCCGCGCAGCCCCCGCGCGGTCAGCGCCTCCGCCGTCAGGGCGGTGGAGTTGAGGGTGCCGAGCCCCGCCGGGGCCACCACCAGCACCGGCGCCGCCAGCAGCCGCGCCGCGTCGGCCAGGGTGTGACCCTCCTCGTCGAAGCGGACCAGCAGCCCGCCCGCGCCCTCCACCAGCACCAGCTCGTGCGAACCGGCCAGCCCGGCGGCCGCCTCGGCGATCCGGGACGGGGCCAGCGTCGCCAGCCCGGAGCGCCGCGCGGCGGTGTCCGGGGCCAGCGGCTCGGGGTAGCGGGCCAGTTCGAGGGCGGTCACGCCCGCCCCGGCGAGGCGTACGGCCTCGGCCGCGTCACCCGGCTCGTCCGGACCCACCCCGGTCTGCGCGGGCTTGAGCACCGCCACCGACCGCCCGGCGGCCAGGGCGGCCGCCGCGATGGCCGAGGTGACCACCGTCTTGCCGATTTCCGTGCCCGTACCGGACACGACGATCACGGACATCTCAGCCCTCCCGGGCCGCGGCGACGGCCGCGCGGCAGATGCGGGCGACGTCGGCGTCGCCCGTGACGAACGGGGGCATCGTGTAGATCAGGTCGCGGAACGGGCGCAGCCACACGCCCTCCCGGACCGCGGCCCGGGTCGCGGCCCACACGTCGACCGGGTGGTCGAGCTGGATCACGCCGATCGCGCCCATGACCCGTACGTCCTTGACCCCCGGCTGCCCGGAGGCCTCCGCGAGGCCCTCGCGCAGGCCCGCCTCGATCCGCTTGACCTCGCCCGCCCAGTCCTGGCCGAGCAGCAGGTCCACGGAGGCCAGGGCCACGGCCGTGGCGAGCGGGTTGCCCATGAAGGTCGGCCCGTGCGCGAGCACCGGCACCTCGCCCCGCGAGATCCCGTCGGCCACCCGCTCCGTGCACAGGGTGGCGGCGAGGGTGAGGTAGCCGCCGGTCAGGGACTTGCCGAGGCACATCACGTCCGGGGTCACGCCCGCGTGGTCGGCCGCGAACAGCGCGCCGGTACGGCCGAAGCCCGTCGCGATCTCGTCGAGGACGAGCAGGACCCCGTACTCGTCGCACAGCTCGCGCAGCACCCGCAGGTAGCCCGGGTTGTGGAAGCGCATGCCGCCCGCGCCCTGGACCACCGGCTCCACGATCACCGCGGCCAGCTCGTCGGCGTGCGCCGCGACCAGGGAGCGCAGGTGGTCGACGTACGCCGGGTCCACGGGGGAGTCGAAGTCCCCGGGCGGCGCGTCCGCGAACACCTGTCGCGGCAGGTGGCCCTGCCACAGCTCGTGCATGCCGCCCTCGGGGTCGCAGACGGCCATCGGCTGCCAGGTGTCGCCGTGGTAGCCGCCGCGCCAGGTCAGCAGCCGGGTCTTGCCCGTCCGGCCCAGCGAACGCCAGTACTGCAGGCACATCTTGACGGCGACCTCGACGGACACCGACCCGGAGTCCGAGAGGAAGACGTGCTCCAGCCCGGGCGGGGTGATCTCGACCAGCCGGGCGGCCAGCCGCACGGCGGGCTCGTGGGTGAGCCCGCCGAACATCACGTGCGACATCCGCCCCAGCTGGGCGGCGGCAGCCTCGTTCAGCGCGGGGTGGTTGTAGCCGTGGATGGCCGACCACCAGGAGGACATGCCGTCGACCAGCTCCTCCCGCCCCTGCGCCGGGGCGGCGAGCCGCAGCCGGACCCCCGAGGCGGAGGAGACCACGAGGGTCTCCTGCCGCCCGGGCATCGGGCCGTACGGGTGCCAGACGTGCTGCCGGTCCAGGGCCAGCAGGCCGGCCGTGGCGGACGCGGGGTCGAGCGGGTCGTGCAGGGGGTACGGGTCAGGCATTGGGGGCGAGGTCCGTCCCCGCGCCGCGGCGGCGCACCGCCACCAGGTCCGGCCGCACCTCGCCGGGCTCGGCCTGGGCCGGGGCCTCGTCCGCCGCCCCGGCGTGGGCGTGCCCGGAGCAGCCGCCGCAGGCCGAACCGCAGCCGGGGGCCTCCGCGTCCGCGTCCGCGGCCGAGCCGCAGCCCGAGCCCGCGGCGGAGCCGCACACACCGCCCGCGCGGGCGGCGGCCGCCGCCTCGGCGGCGTCGGCGCGGTGCGCGGGCAGGGTGGTGGTGCCCGCGCCCTCCACCTCGAAGCCGGCGTCCGCGATCATGTCGAGGTCTGCCTGGCCCGCCTGGCCCTCACTGGTGAGGTAGTCGCCGAGGAAGATCGAGTTGGCGATGTTCAGCGCCAGCGGCTGCATCGAGCGCAGGTGGACCTCGCGGCCGCCGGCGATCCGGACCTCGACGTCGGGGCAGACGAAGCGGACCATCGCCAGGATCCGCAGGCAGCGCTGCGGGGTGAGGTTCCACTCCTTGGCCAGCGGGGTGCCCTCGAACGGGATCAGGAAGTTGACCGGGACGGAGTCCGAGTCCAGTTCGCGCAGCGAGAAGACGACGTCGATCAGGTCCTCGTCGCTCTCGCCCATGCCGGCGATCAGGCCGGAGCAGGCCGACAGGCCCGCCGCGTGCGCCTTCTGCACGGTGTCGACGCGGTCCGCGTAGGTGTGCGTCTTGGTGATCTGCCCGTACGTGGCCTCGGAGGTGTTGAGGTTGTGGTTGTAGGCATCCGCACCCGCGTCGCGCAGCTTCTCGGCCTGGCCGTCGGAGAGCAGACCCAGGCAGGCGCAGACCTCCACGCCCTCGTTCTGCTCCTTGATGGCGGCGATCGTCTCGCCGACGCGGGCCACGTCGCGGTCGGTCGGACCGCGCCCGCTCGCCACGAGGCAGACCCGCTTGGCGCCGCCGGCGACACCGGCCGCGGCCGCCTGGGAGGCCTCGTCCGGCTTCAGCCACGTGTACTTGAGGATCTCGGCCTTGGATCCCAGGCGCTGGGAACAGTACGAGCAGTCCTCGGGGCACAGCCCCGACTTCAGGTTGACCAGGTAATTCAGCTTGACGCGACGCCCGAACCACTGGCGGCGCACCTTGCCGGCGGCGGCCACCACGTCGAGCAGTTCGTCGTCGGAGGTCGCCAGCACGGCGAGCGCCTCCTCGCGGGTCGGCAGCTCGCGCCGCAGCCCCTTTTCCACCAGGGTGTTCAGCAGGTCCATGCGCCCGATCCTGTCCCACGCGACCACTCCCGGCCAAGGAGAGATCGGACAACATGGCCGGAAGGGAGTGTGTGGATCGCCACACCGGCCCCTCGGGTCACGGGCGGATAGGGTCGAGCAGATCTGTCGACTGCCGACAAAACGCGAGACACATCGCGAGACGCGACGCGAGGACCGCCGATGACCCAGCCCAGCCCGGAACCCGACGACGTCTTCGCCTGGATCGACGGCGCGGAGCGGCGGCGCGAGGAGGCGGGACTGGTACGGACCCTGCGCCCGCGCCCCGCCGACTCGCCCCTCCTGGACCTCGCGAGCAACGACTACCTCGGCCTCTCCAGGCATCCGGAGACCGTGCGCGGCGCCTGCGAGGCGGCCGGGCGCTGGGGCGCGGGGGCCACGGGCTCCCGCCTGGTCACGGGGACGACCGAGCTGCACGCCGAACTGGAGCGGGAGCTGGCCGCTTTCGCCGGTTTCGAGGCGGCCCTGGTGCTTTCGTCCGGGTATGCCGCGAACCTCGCCGCGGTGACCGCGCTGAGCGGCCGGGGCACCCTGGTCGTCTCCGACTCCGGGAACCACGCCTCGATCGTCGACGGCTGCCGGCTCTCGCGCGCGGAGGTCGAGGTGACCCCGCACGGGGACGCTGAGCAGGTCCGCAAGACCCTCGCCGGGCACGCGGGCCGGGCCCTGCTGGTGACCGACTCGGTGTTCTCGGTGGACGGGGACGCCGCCCCGCTCGCCGCGTACGCCGCCGCCTGCCGCGAGACGGGGGCGGCGCTGGTCGTGGACGACGCGCACGGGCTCGGGGTGCTGGGCGAGGGGGGCCGGGGCGCCCTGTACGCCGCCGGGCTCGCGGGTGCGCCCGGGGTGGTCGCGACGATGACCCTCTCGAAGTCGCTGGGCAGTCAGGGCGGAGCGGTCCTGGGGCCGGCCAAGGTCATCCGGCACCTGGTCAACACCGCCCGCGCGTTCATCTTCGACACCGGCCTCGCCCCGGCCGCCGCGGGCGCGGCGCTGGCCGGCCTGCGCCTGCTGGAGCGGGAGCCGCGGCGCGCGGCCCGGGTCCGGGAGGTGGCCGCCGAACTGTACGGACGGCTCACCGCGTCCGGCCTGACCGCGGCCAGGCCGGACGCGGCCGTGGTGTCGGTGCGGGCCCCGTCGGCCGCGGCGGCACTGCGCTGGGCCGCCGACTGCCGCGAGGAGGGACTGTCCGTGGGGTGCTTCCGTCCGCCGTCGGTGCCGGACGGCGTCTCCCGGCTGCGGCTGACCGCTCGGGCCGATCTCACGGGGGACGAGATCGCCCGGGCCGTCGAGACGGTCCTGCGGACCGCCCCGGCCGGAGCCGCGGACATGGTTCAGCGGTAGGACGTCACACGCGGGCGTCCTCCCGTACGGAGGCGAGGAAGCCGCCCCAGGCCGGCCCGGTGAAGAGCACGGCCGGGCCGTCCGCCCGCTTGGAGTCGCGGACGGCCAGCAGGCCGCCGGTCAGGGCGGCCGCCTCCACGCAGTTGTTCATTCCGGTGCTGCGGCTGCTCCGCCGCCACCGCGCGCTGTTCAGAAGTCCGCCAGGGGATAACGGGGTTGCGGACACGGGGGGTGCCTCCTTACGCGTCGTCAGCGAGTGAGCTGATGAGATCCGACGAGTCACGGGGCGGGAGGGCGTGCGCCTGGATGGTGCGGAACGCGGCGCTGTACGCCTCAAGGTCTTCCTTCCGCTCCAGATAGAGGCTACTCGTCAAATGGTCGAGTACCACCACATCCAGATCGGCGATGTTCGGAAATGAGAAAATGACGAACGGTCCGGTCAGGCCGAGATGACCCCCCACGGTGAACGGCAGCACCTGGAGGTGCACTTGGGGCAGCCGGGACACCTCCGCCAGGTGCCGCAGCTGCTCCCGCATCACCCCGGCCCCGCCGATCTGCCGGCGCAGCACCGCCTCGTCCAGGACGGCGCTCAGCTCCAGCGGGGGGTCCGCCCGCAGCACCGCCTGCCGGGCCAGACGTACGTCGACCAGCGCGTCCACCTTCGGCTCCGGCAGCCCGCCCAGCGCGGCCCGGGTCACGGCCCGCGCGTAGCCGGGGGTCTGCAACAGGCCCGGCACCACCGAGAGTTCCACGGTCCGCGCGGCGCGGGCCCCCGCCTCCAGGCTGATGAAGTCCCGGTACTCCTGCGGGAGCAGCCCCCGGTAGTCGTGCCACCACTGCCGCCCGCGCGCCTCCTCGCCGCCCGCCGCGGGCCCGGCCGCCGAGGCTCCCAGGGCCTCCAGCAGGGCGCGTTGCTGGGGGCTCACCACGTCCCCGTAGGCGTCCAGCAGCAGCCGGATGTCCCGCGTCTTCACGCCACTGCGGCCCGTCTCGATCCGGCTGACCTTCGACTGGTGCCATCCCACGATGCGGGCCACCTCGCCGCTCGTGAGACCCGTGCGGTCGCGCAGTGCGCGCAGTTCCTCGCCGAGCTTGCGCCGGCGCACCGCGGGACCGTGCTGCATACCCGCTCTCCTTCCACCGGCACAGCTCGCACCAGTCTGCCGTCCGAATACGCTCTTCCGTAGCAGAGTTCACCGCATTGGGCGACAGATATATGCATATCTTGGGGGAACGGCGGAAACGGCGGCAGGATGGATGGCACTCTGGCGCTCAGCGCAGATCCGGGGCGGCTCCGCCCCGGTGGGAAAGGGACGTCGCCATGGCAGATCAGCTGGAAGCATCCGTCACTCTGCCGAGCGACCCGGTCTCGGTGGCCGCCGCCCGCCGCTACGCCGCGCAGGTGCTCAGCGACTGGGGACTGCCCGAGGACGCCGACACCGCCGACACCGTACGGCTGGTGGTCTCGGAGCTCGCGACCAACTCCGTGCAGCACACGTTCGGCCAGTCGCCCACCTTCACCGTCGACCTGCGCCTGGAGCGCGAGGAGTGGCTGCGCGTCGGGGTGACCGACAGTCATCCGCGCTGGCCCAGGAGGCTGCCCGCCGCCGTCCAGCAGGACAACGGCCGGGGCATGGTGATCATCCGCTGGCTGGCGGCGGAGGCCGGCGGCCGGCTGTCGGTGAGCCCCACCGAGGACGGCGGCAAGACCGTGTGGCTCGCCCTGCCCTGGCCCCCGATGGGATGAACCGGGCACCTTCCGGAAACGTGGGTTAACTCGGCGGAAAACTACCGCCCCTAAGGTGTCGCGCGCGGGCTTCCGCCAATGACCACCCATGGGTCGGTAAAGCACCGGTGATCGGGACGGAAAGCCTCGCTCTGTGTTGGGCAAGAGATGCTTGGCACGGATATGCGCAGGTCAACAAAGTGTTGACGGCCGGTACGGTCGCCACGGCGCGATGACGGTCATGTCCCGGAAGCTTGGTGATACAGGTGCAGTTGACACCGCACGAACAAGAAAGACTGATGATCCACGTGGCCGCGGACGTGGCCGAGAAGCGCAGGGCGCGCGGGGTCCTCCTGAATCACCCCGAGGCCATCGCCCTGATCACCTCCCACCTCCTCGAAGGCGCCCGGGACGGCCGGACCGTCGCCGAGCTCATGGAGTCCGGACGCAAGGTGCTCACCCGCGCGGAGGTCATGGAGGGCATCCCCGAGATGATCCACGACGTCCAGGTCGAGGCGACCTTCCCCGACGGCACCAAGCTCGTCACCGTCCACGACCCGATCATCTGAAGGGGACGAACCACATGATCCCCGGCGAAATCGTATACGGGGACGGTCCCGTGCGCCTCAACGAAGGCCGCCCCGTCACCCGCCTCACCGTGCTCAACGCCGCCGACCGGCCCGTCCAGGTCGGCTCCCACTACCACTTCGCCGAAGCCAACCCCGGCCTCGACTTCGACCGGCAGGCCGCCCGCGGCCTGCGCCTGAACATCGCCGCCGGTACCGCCGTCCGCTTCGAGCCGGGCATCCCGGTCGCCGTGGAACTCGTACCGCTCGGCGGACTGCGCACCGTGCCCGGACTGCGCGGGGAGACCGGAGGACCCCTCGATGGCTGAGATCTCGCGCCAGGCGTACGCCGACCTCTTCGGACCCACCAAGGGCGACCGGATCCGGCTCGCCGACACCGACCTCCTCGTCGAGATCGAGCAGGACCTCAGCGGAGGCCCCGGCCACTCCGGCGACGAGGCCGTCTTCGGCGGTGGCAAGGTCATCCGCGAGTCCATGGGACAGGCCCGCACCACCCGCGCCGAGGGCGCCCCCGACACGGTGATCACCGGCGTGGTCGTCCTGGACCACTGGGGCATCGTCAAGGCCGACGTCGGCATCCGCGACGGCCGCATCTGCGGCATCGGCAAGGCCGGCAACCCCGACACCATGGACGGGGTGGACCCGGCCCTGGTGATCGGCCCCGAGACCGAGATCATCGCCGGCAACGGGAAGATCGTCACCGCGGGCGCCATCGACACCCACATCCACTTCATCTCGCCGACCGTCGTCGACGAGGCCCTCGCCTCCGGCATCACCACCCTCGTCGGCGGCGGCACCGGCCCCGCCGAGGGATCCAAGGCCACCACCGTCACCCCCGGACCCTGGCACATGGCCCGGATGTTCGCGGCGCTGGAGTCCTACCCCGTCAACATCGGCCTGCTCGGCAAGGGCAACACCATGTCCCGCGAGGGCATGTACTCCCAGCTGCGCGGCGGCGCCCTCGGATTCAAGATCCACGAGGACTGGGGGGCCACCCCCGCCGTCATCGACGCCTGCCTGACCGTCGCCGACGAGACCGGCACCCAGGTCGCCATCCACACCGACACCCTCAACGAGGCCGGCTTCGTGGGCGACACCCTCGCGGCCATCGCCGGGCGGACCATCCACTCGTACCACACCGAGGGCGCGGGCGGCGGGCACGCCCCCGACATCATCACCGTGGTCTCCGAGCCGAACATCCTGCCCAGCTCCACCAACCCCACCCGGCCGCACACCGTCAACACCGTCGAGGAACACCTCGACATGCTGATGGTCTGCCACCACCTCAACCCGGCCGTCCCCGAGGACCTCGCCTTCGCCGAGTCCCGGATCCGGCCCTCCACCATCGCCGCCGAGGACGTGCTGCACGACCTCGGGGCCATCTCCATCATCTCCTCCGACTCCCAGGCCATGGGCCGGGTCGGCGAGGTCGTGCTGCGCACCTGGCAGACCGCCCACGTGATGAAGAAGCGGCGCGGATTCCTGCCCGGCGACGGCCCCGCCGACAACCACCGGGCCCGCCGCTACGTCGCCAAGTACACGATCAACCCGGCCGTGGCCCAGGGGCTCGCCCGCGAGGTCGGCTCGGTCGAGGTGGGCAAGCTCGCCGACCTGGTGCTGTGGAACCCGGCCTTCTTCGGCGTCAAGCCCGAGGTCGTCGTCAAGGGCGGCCAGATCGCGTACGCGCAGATGGGCGACGCCAACGCCTCCATCCCCACCCCCCAGCCGGTCCTGCCCCGCCCCATGTACGGGGCCATCGGACGGGCGCCCGGGCTGAACTCGCTCAACTTCACCTCCCAGGCCGCCCTCGACGACCACCTGCCCGAACGGCTCGGCCTCACCAAGGCGTTCACGGCCATCGAGAGCACCCGCAAGACGGGCAAGACGGACATGCGCAACAACGACGCCATGCCCAGGGTCGAGGTCGACGCCGACACCTTCACGGTCAGCATCGACGGCGAGGTCGTGGAACCGGCCCCCGCCGCGGAGCTGCCCATGGCGCAGCGCTACTTCCTCTTCTGATGGAGGACCGCTCCCGATGAGTCTCGCCGCTCTGCTCGTCCTCGCGGACGGCCGCTTCCCCGCCGGAGGGCACGCCCACTCCGGCGGGGCGGAGGCCGCCTGCAAGGCGGGCCGGATCCACGACGCCGCCTCCCTGGCCCAGTTCTGCCGGGGCCGGCTGCACACCGCCGGCCTGACCGCCGCCGCCCTCGCGGCGGCGGCCGCCCTCGGCCTCGACCCGGCCGTCCTCGACGCCGCCGCCGACGCCCGCACCCCCTCGCCCGCGCTGCGCGCCGCGGCCCGCCGGCTCGGCCGGCAGCTGATGCGCGCCGCCCGGGCCACCTGGCCCTGCGCGGAACTGGACGCGCTGGCCGCCGCCTTCCCGCGCGGGGCGCACCAGCCCGTGGTGCTCGGCACGGCCGCCCGGGCCGCCGGGCTCGGCGCACTCGACGCCGCGCACGTGGCGGCGTACGAGAGCGTCAGCGGCCCGGCCACCGCCACCGTGCGGCTGCTGGGCCTCGACCCCTTCGAGGCGAGCGCCGTCCTGGCCGGGCTCACCCCCGAGCTCGACGCCGTGGCCGCCCGGGCCGCCGAGGCCGCGCTGCTCGCGCGCACCGAGGGGACGGACGCGCTGCCCGCGGCCTCCTCGCCGCTGCTGGAGATCGCGGCGGAGGCGCATGCCGACTGGGCGGTACGCCTCTTCGCCTCCTGAGCGCGGACACCCCCACCACCCGAACCTCCCCAAGGAGACCTGCCGTGCACCTCGACCACGATGGGGCGTACCCCCACCGGCACACCCACAGCGCCGCCCCCCTGCGCGCCGACGGCACCCGCCGCGCCCTGCGCATCGGACTCGGCGGCCCCGTCGGCTCCGGCAAGACCGCCACCGTCGCCGCGCTCTGCCGGGCCCTGCGCGCCGAACTGTCCATGGCCGTCGTCACCAACGACATCTACACCCGGGAGGACGCCGAGTTCCTGCTCCGCGAGGCCGTCCTGCCCCCCGAGCGGATCAGCGCGGTCGAGACCGGCGCCTGCCCGCACACCGCCATCCGCGACGACATCTCCGCCAACCTGGAGGCCGTCGAGGAACTGGAGGAGGCGGTCGGCCCCCTCGACCTGATCCTCGTCGAGTCCGGCGGCGACAACCTGACCGCCACCTTCTCCCGGGGCCTGGTCGACGCCCAGATCTTCGTCATCGACGTGGCCGGCGGCGACGACATCCCGCGCAAGGGCGGCCCCGGGGTCACCACCGCCGACCTGCTCGTCGTCAACAAGACCGACCTCGCCCCGCACGTCGGCTCCGACCTGGACCGGATGGCCCGCGACGCCGCCGACCAGCGCGGGGACCTGCCCGTCGCCTTCCAGTCCCTGCGCGGCGGCGAGGGCGTGGCACCCGTGGCCGGCTGGGTCCGCGAGCGGCTCGCCGCCTGGGCCGTACGGTGACCAGCGCACCCCCCGCCGCCCCGCCCGCGGCCGGACTGCGGGCCACCGCCCGCATCGCCGCCGCCGCCGACGGGCGCGGTGGCACCGCCCTGCCCGTGCTGGCCGGGGAGGGGCCGCTCGCCCTGCGCCGGGTCCGGGGCGAGGGTGCCGAGGCCGGCGTGATGCTGGTCGGCGCGATGAGCGCCCCCCTCGGCGGCGACCGGCTCGCGGTGGAGGCCGACGCGGGGCCGGGCGCGCGGCTCGCCCTGCGCTCGGCGGCCGCCACCCTGGCCCTGCCCGGCCGGCACGGGGAGAGCGCGCGCTACGACGTACGGCTCGGGCTGGCCGAGGAGTCGGCGGTGCGCTGGCTGCCGGAGCCGCTCGTCTCCGTGCGCGGCAGCGACCTGCGGGTCTCCACCCGCGCGGAACTGGCGCCCTCCGCCCGGCTGATGCTGCGCGAGGAGCAGGTGCTGGGACGCACCGGCGAGGCGCCCGGCCTGCTGCGCAGCCGTCTCACGGTCACCCGGGGCGGGCGCCCGCTGCTGGACCAGGAGCTGTCCTGCGGGCCCGGCGCACCCGGCGGCTGGGACGGCCCGGCGGGGATCGCCGGGCACCGGACGCTGGGCCAGCTCCTGGTCGTCGACCCGCGGTTCGAGCAGGACCCGCCGCCCGCCGCGGTGCTGGGGGAGTTCGCGGCGGTCACCCCGCTGGCCGGTCCGGCCGTCCTGGTGACGGCCCTGGCCCCGGACGCGCTGCGGCTGCGCGAACTGCTGGAGGAGGCGGCCCGGACGTACGGCTGGTGAGACGCCGGCGTCCGCCGGGTGAAAGCCCGGCAGATCGGGAGCGAACGGGACACCGCTCAGCGGTACACCCGTTTCCGGTTATCGGGTTGGCAAAGAACTCGACCTCGGTCTGTTGCCAGGTACCCGTCAGACGAAAGGATCCCCCTGACCCAACCCGGCCGCCTCACGCGGCACATGACCAGGGGGATCAACCACGTGATACGCAACGCGACGCTGGGGAGCGCCGCCACCCTCATCACCGGCGCACTGGCCGCGGGCCTGCTGCTCGCGCCGTCCGCCTCCGCCGCCTCGGCGGGCAAGGACAACGGCTCCGCGGAGGCCGTCGGCGCCCAGATCGCCGCCGCCCGCGCCGCGCGCGCCGGCATCGACTGGAAGGACTGCCCGGCCGACTGGGGCTTCGAGAAGCCGATCCAGTGCGGCTGGGTGAAGGTCCCGCTGGACTACACCAAGCCCTTCGGCAAGACCATCGACATCGCGGTCGACCGCGCCGTCAGCACGGGCACCAAGGACGAGCGCCAGGGCGCCCTCGTCTACAACCCGGGCGGCCCCGGCGGTTCCGGCATGCGCTTCCCGCGCCGGGTCACCACCAAGAGCCCGCTGTGGGTCAACACCTCCAAGGCGTACGACTTCGTGGGCTTCGACCCCCGCGGCGTCGGCCACTCCGCCCCGATCTCCTGCATCGACCCGCAGGAGTTCGTGAAGGCCCCCAAGGCCGACCCGGTCCCCTCCGGCGAGGCCGACAAGCGCGCCCAGCGCAAGCTCGCCGCCGAGTACGCGGACGGCTGCAAGGAGCGCAGCGGCGAGATGCTGCCGCACATGACCACCACCAACACCGCGCGCGACCTGGACGTCATCCGGGCCGCCCTCGGCGAGAAGAAGCTGAACTACCTCGGCGTCTCCTACGGCACCTACCTGGGCGGGGTCTACGCGACCCTGTTCCCGGGCCACGTGCGCCGCATGATCGTCGACTCGGTGGTCAACCCGGACACCGACAACATCTGGTACCAGGCCAACCTGGAGCAGGACGTCGCCTTCCAGACCCGCTGGAACGACTGGCAGGACTGGGTCGCCAAGTACGACTCCACCTTCCACCTCGGCGACACCCGCGCCAAGGTCGAGGCCAAGTACCAGCAGCTGCGCGCCCAGGCCAAGGCCAACCCGCTCGGCGGGGTCGTCGGACCGAACGAGCTCATCGGCTTCTTCCAGGGCGCCCCGTACTACGACTCCTCGTGGGTCCCGGTCGCGCAGGCCTTCAGCGCCTGGGCCGCCGGCGACGAGAAGCCGCTGATCGACGCCATCGCCCCGGACATGTCGGACACCAAGGCCAACGCCGCGTCCGAGAACAGCAACGCCGTCTACACCGCGGTGGAGTGCGCCGACGCCAAGTGGCCGACCAGCTGGGCCAAGTGGGACCGGGACAACACCGAGCTGAACAAGAAGTACCCGTTCCTGACCTGGTCGAACGCCTGGATGAACCTGCCCTGCGCGACCTGGAAGTCCAAGCAGAGCACCCCGATCGAGGTCGGCGCGAAGAACATCGCCCCGGTCCTGATCGTCCAGTCCGAGCGTGACGCCGCCACCCCGTACAAGGGCGGCGTCGAGCTGCACCGCCGGCTGGCCGGTTCGCGCCTGATCACCGAGCAGAACGCCGGCTCGCACGGCGTCACCAGCCTGGTGAACCCCTGCATCAACACGCGGGTGGAGTCCTACCTGCTGACCGGCAAGGTCGACGCCAAGGACGTGAAGTGCGGCCCGCACGCCACTCCGGTGCCGCCGGCCCCGGCCGCCGCGAAGTCGCTCGCCCAGGCCCCGGCCTCGGAGCTCGCGAAGCGCGAGGAGCTCCCGGCCGTCCGCTAGGACCCCGGGAACCCCGATGAGCGGGAGGAGGCTCAGCGCTTCGTGCGCCGGGCCTTCTTCCGCTCCTCCTCCTGCTCGGCCTTGACCTCGGCCGCGTACCGGTCGACGTACTCCTGGCCGGAGAGGTTCAGGATCGCGTACATGATCTCGTCGGTGACGGCGCGCAGCACGGCCCGCTCGCCCTCCATGCCCTCGTAGCGGGAGAACTCCAGCGGGGCGCCGAAGCGGATCGTGACCCGCCGGATCTTGGGGAGGGTCTGCCCGGGCGGCTGGATCTCGAAGGTGCCGACCATCGCGCACGGGACGACGGGCACCCCCGCCCCCAGCGCCATCGCCGCCACCCCGACCTTGCCCTTGTAGAGCCGCCCGTCGTGCGAGCGCGTCCCCTCCGGGTAGATGCCGAGCAGCTCACCCCGGGCCAGCACCCCGAGCCCCTCGCGCAGCGCCGCCTGCCCGGCGTCCTTGCCGGAGCGGTCCACCGGGATCTGCCCGGCGCTGCGGAAGAAGGCGGCGGTCAGCCGGCCCTTGAGCCCGGGCCCGGTGAAGTACTCGGCCTTCGCCAGGAAGGTGATCCGGCGCCCCAGGATCGCGGGCATCAGGAAGTGGTCCGAGAACGACAGGTGGTTGCCCGCGACGATCGCGGCCCCCTCCTCGGGGATGTTCTCCAGGCCCTCGATCCGCGGCCGGAACAGCAGTCGCAGCAGCGGACCGAGCAGCACGTGCTTGAGCAGGTGGTAGAACACCCCGGCGCTTCCCTTCACCCGACGGTCGGACCACGGACGGATCAGCCATGCGGTGGCGAGGAACGGGCCGCGGGGGCCCCGGCCGGTCTCAGGCGCTGCCGGAGGCGGCGAGGCCCAGGGTCAGCAGCCCCAGCACCACCCAGCCGAACCACAGCCAGCCGTTGCTGCCGAGGGCCACGGAATAGGTGGAGACGGCCACCAGGGCGGCGAAGGTCGTGACGGCCATCGCCTTAACGGATCCGGTCATGCCCCATGGTGGCGCGCCGACCGGCTCCGGCGCTACTGGCCGCGCCCTTGGAGCGAGGCGAGATACGCGTTGTACGCCTCCAGCTCCTTGTCGCCGTCCCGGTCCGCGGCCCGGTCAGAGCGCTTCGCCGCCCGCTGCTCCGAGTGGTACCACTGGTAGACCAGGGCGATCAGCACCAGCACCGAGGGGATCTCGCTGAAGGCCCAGGCGATGCCGCCGCCCCAGTGCTGGTCGTCCAGGGCGTCGATGCCCAGGGAGGCCGCGGGGTTCGCGTACGTCTTGATCATCGGCTCGCTCGCCATCATCAGCGCGATGCCGAAGAAGGCGTGGAAGGGCATGCCCGCGAAGAGCTCCAGCATCCGCATCACGTAACCCGGACGGTGCGGGCCCGGGTCCACGCCCATGATCGGCCAGAAGAAGATCAGGCCGACGGCCAGGAAGTGGACCATCATCCCGATGTGCCCGGCCCGGCTCTGCATCAGGAAGTCGAAGAGCGGGGTGAAGTACAGGGCGTACAGGCTGGCGATGAACATGGGGATGGTGAAGGCCGGATGCGTGATGATCCGCATGTACCGGCTGTGCAGCAGCATCAGGAGCAGCTCGCGCGGGCCCTTGCTGCCGCGGGGGGCCGGGGGCAGCGCGCGCAGGGCCAGCGTCACCGGCGCGCCGAGCAGCACCAGGATCGGGGTGACCATGCTGATCACCATGTGCTGGACCATGTGCACGCTGAACATGACCATGCCGTAGTCGTTCAGCTTGGTGCACATCACCAGCATCACCGTCAGCACACCGGTGACGAAGGCGACCGTCCGGCCCAACGGCCAGGAGTCCCCGCGCCGGCGCAGCCGCAGCACGGCCCAGCCGTACAGGGCGAGCGCCAGCAGGGAGCCGAACAGGAAGAACGCGTCGAAGGAGAACTCCAGGCCGCGCCCGAGGGTGAACGGCGGCAGGTCCATGTTCATGTCCATATCCATGTTCATGTCCATGCCGTGACCACTGTGGTCCATCTGCTCACTCCCTTGACTGTGGCGCCCCACCACAGTAGTGCCGGCCCCGGACGCGATCGCGTCCGGGGGCGGCCGAAGGGGTCAGAACGGGTCGAACATCACAGAACCGTCTGCGCCTCGTCGTAGCGGGCGTCCGGGACCGTCTTGAGGTGCGAGGTCGCCTCCGCGAGGGGGACCATCACGATGTCCGTGCCGCGCAGGGCCGTCAGCATGCCGAACTCGCCCCGGTGCGCCGCCTCCACCGCGTGCCAGCCGAAGCGGGTGGCCAGGACCCGGTCGTACGCGGTGGGCGTGCCGCCGCGCTGGACGTGGCCGAGGATGACCGGACGGGCCTCCTTGCCCAGGCGCCGCTCCAGCTCCACGGCGAGGATGTTGCCGATGCCGGCGAAGCGCTCGTGGCCGTACTGGTCCGTGCCGCCCTGCGCGTAGTCCATCGAGCCGGCACGCGGCTTGGCGCCCTCGGCGACCACGACGATCGCGAACCGCTTGCCGGCCGAGAAGCGCTCGCCGACGATCGCCGTCAGCTCCTCGATGTCGAAGGGCCGCTCCGGCACCACGATGGCGTGCGCGCCGGCCGCCATGCCCGAGTGCAGGGCGATCCAGCCGGTGTGGCGGCCCATGACCTCGACGACCATCACGCGCTGGTGCGACTCGGCGGTGGTCTTCAGCCGGTCCAGGGCCTCCGTGGCCACGCCGACGGCGGTGTCGAAGCCGAAGGTCACGTCGGTGGAGGAGATGTCGTTGTCGATGGTCTTCGGGACGCCGACGATGGGCAGACCGCCCTGCGCGAGCAGGTTGGCCGCCTTCAGCGTGCCCTCGCCGCCGATCGGGATGATCGCGTCCAGGCCGAGGTCCGCCACGTGCCCCTTGGCCCGCTCCACGCCGTCGCGCAGGTGCGCGGGCTGGACCCGGGAGGAGCCGAGGATGGTGCCGCCGCGGGCCAGGATGCCGGCCACGGAGTCCAGGTCGAGCTTGCGGTAGTCGCACTCCAGCAGGCCGCGCCAGCCGTCGTGGAAGCCGATGACCTCGTCCCCGTGGTCGACGACGGCGCGGTGCACGACGGAGCGGATGACGGCATTGAGGCCGGGGCAGTCGCCACCGGAAGTGAGCACACCAATGCGCATGGCAGAGAGAACCTTTGCAACGTGGGCCGACGACCGGACCACGTCGTCCGGTTGGAACTAACCGTCACCCTACAAGCGGATTCCCACTGGACTGAACCATCGTCCACATGGAGGACCTACCAAACGGAAGATCGTACGAAAGCACGTCGGCCCGGACCCCTGACGGGGCCCGGGCCGGACGGTGTGAGCGGGGGCTACGCGGGCTGCGTGGCCGCCGCGATGCGCTCCTCGCGCAGCGCCTCGTACCAGCGGTCGTCTATGGCCGGCAGCGCGTTCACGTCGAGGGCCAGCTTCAGCAGCAGGTCCGCGATCAGCGGGTTGCGGGCCATGACGGGGCCGTGCATGTACGTACCGAAGACGGTGTCGTTGTACGCGCCCTCGGTGCCGTCGCCGGTGCCGTTGCCCCGGCCGAGCCGGGTCCGGGCGAACGGCTTGGCCGTCGGGCCCAGGTGCGTGACGCCCTGGTGGTTCTCGAAGCCCGTCAGCGGGGGGAGGTTCAGCCGCGGGTCGATGTCCGCGAGCACGTCGCCGACGCACCGCTCGCCCTCGCCGCGCACGGTGACGACGTCGAGCAGGCCCAGCCCCTCCTGGCGCTGGCCCATGTCGTTGACGAACTCCTTGCCGAGGATCTGGTACCCGGCGCAGACGGAGAAGACGATCGCCCCGTTCGAGACGGCGCGCTCCAGGCCGCCGTCGCGCAGCAGGCGCTCGGCGGCCAGCCGCTGCGGCCGGTCCTCGCCGCCGCCGATCAGGTAGATGTCGCCCGAGGTGGGGATGGGCTGGTCGCTGCGCACGTCCACGCGCTGCACGTCCAGGCCGCGCTGGCGGGCCCGGCGCTCCACCACGAGGGCGTTGCCCTGGTCTCCGTACGTGCTGAGCAGGTCGGGGTAGACCCACACCAGACGCAGGCTGTTGTCGCTCATGCTCTTGTCCTCTATGGGTGACTAGTTGCCGACGCGGCGGCGCACGTCCTGGAAGGCGGTGTAGTTGGCGATCAGCTCGATCTGGCCGGGCGGCGCCAGCTGCACGGCCTCGTCGAGGGTCTCGCAGACCCGGAAGTCCAGGCCGGCGACCTCCAGGCGGACGGCCAGGTCCAGCTTGCGGTCGCCGATCACGAAGATCGGGTGGCCGGCGAGCCGCGGGTAGTCCACGTCCCACAGCCAGGAGGTGTCGGTGCCGTCGGCGCCGCGGGCGTTCACCGAGAGGATCACCGGAGCCGGGGGCCCGTCGATCAGCGAGAACGTCTCCAGCCAGCCGGCCGGGTTCTTCGCGAGCAGCAGGCGCAGGTCGCGGCCCTGGAAGGAGACCACGTCGTAGCGGCCGGCGACGGCCTGGACCTGGTACATGCGCTCCAGCGCCACCTGCGGGGGCACGCCGAACACGGCGGCCACGGCGGCCGAGGTGGCGGCGTTCGCCTTGTTCGCGCGGCCCGGCAGCTGGAGGTGGATCGGCCAGGCCGAGCCGTGCGGGTCCAGCACGTGGTCGCCGGAGAGCACCCAGGTCGGGGTCGGGCGGCGGAAGCCGCACTCGCCGCAGAACCAGTCGTCGCCCGGGCGCTGCATCACACCGCCGCAGGAGGGGCACGACCAGGCGTCGTCCTTCCACTCCTGGCCGGCCGCGACCCACACGACGGTCTGCGACGAGGACGCCGACCAGACGATCAGGGGGTCGTCGCAGTTCGCCACGATGACCGCCTTGGAGCCCTGGAGCCCCTCGCGCCACTTCTCGGCGAGCATGCGGGTCTCGGCCGCGCGGTCCAGCTGGTCACGGGAGAGGTTCAGCAGGGCGATCACCTTCGGGGTGACGTCCCGGGCCACCCCGGCCAGGTACTTCTCGTCGACCTCGATGACGCCGTACTTGGCGTCCGAGCCGCCGGCCAGGGCGGAGGTGATGCCCGCCGGCATGTTCGCGCCCAGCGCGTTCGAGACGACCGGACCGCTGGCCCGCAGGGCCTCGGCGATCAGACGGGTCGTCGTGGTCTTGCCGTTCGTCGCGGAGACGAGGACGACATCGAGATGCTGCGCCAGCGCGCCGAGGAGATCGGGGTCCAGCCTGAGTGCGACCTTGCCACCGATCACCGATCCGCTTCCGCGTCCCGCGGCCCGCGACACCGCCGCCGCGGCCTTGCCCGCCGTCACGGCCAGCTTGGCCCGCGGCGAAAGCGGCTCCGTGTTGCCTGCCATCGTCCTTTGTCCTCCTAGCGTCGGTCGCCCCAGCCTATCCAGTACCGGCCGGAGCCTTGACCGCGGCGCCCCAGGTCCGCCGCGGATCTCCTCATATATTCGCCCGTCGTACCCTTACGGCCATGCGACAGCGCCCCATCCCCGGTACCACCGGCCTCGTCCGCACCATGAGCCTGCTGGGTGATCCGGTGCTCCATTCCGCCTGCGCCGAGGTCACCGACTTCGGCCCCGAACTCGACCGTCTCATCGAGGACATGTTCGCCACGATGTACGCCGCCCAGGGCGTCGGCCTCGCCGCGAACCAGATCGGAACCGGGCAGCGCGTCTTCGTCTACGACTGCCCGGACGACGATGACGTCCGCCATGTGGGACACGTGGTCAACCCGCGCCTGGTCGAGGCCGAC
This sequence comes from Streptomyces sp. NPDC089915, assembly GCF_040684675.1. Lineage (NCBI taxonomy): Bacteria > Bacillati > Actinomycetota > Actinomycetes > Kitasatosporales > Streptomycetaceae > Streptomyces > Streptomyces sp. NPDC089915. The sequence goes on from NZ_JBFBGN010000065.1 coordinate 22,022, forward strand.
GGGGACGAGTTCCTCGGCCCCGAGGGCTGCCTGTCGCTGCCCGGGCTGGAGGCGGGCACCGCCCGCTTCGACCGGGCGGTCGTCGAGGGGGTCACCTCCGACGGGAAGCCGGTGCGGATCGAGGGCACCGGGTTCTTCGCCCGCTGCCTCCAGCACGAGTGCGACCACCTCGACGGCACCGTCTACGCGGACCGGGTGACCGGTCTGCGCGCCCGGCTGCTGCGCCGGGCGATCCGCAAGACCTCCTGGGGCAGGGCGGCCGGGCAGCGGTAGGCGGACGCCGCCGGGCCCGGGCGGCTCAGAAGCCCGGGCCGTCCTCGCGGTTGCCGGCGGTGGCCAGGCGGCCCCACAGCAGGTCGGTGAGCCCGGCCACCAGCTCGGCCCGGGAACAGGGCCGCTCGCCGAGCCACCAGTCCCCGGCGGCGTGCATCATGCCGACGATGCCGTGCCCCCAGATCCGTGCCAGCCGCTCCCCGCCCGGGCCGAGGTCGACGCGCTCGCCCACCACCTCCGCCAGCTCCTCGCCGAGCCGGCGCAGCAGCGGGGCGGAGTGCAGGCCGACGTCGAAGCCGCGCTCGGAGCTCTGCGAGTCCTCGGCGGGGTGCATCAGGAACCGGTAGACCTGGGGGCGGGCCTCGATGGCGGCGAGGTAGGTGTCGAGGGTGGACTCCACCCGGCTGCGCCGCTCGGCGGGGGCGTCGAGCGCGGCCCGCAGCGAGTCGAGCAGGGCGTCGGTGTGCCGGACGGCCAGGGCCTGGTAGAGCCCCGCCTTGTCGCCGAAGTGCCGGTAGAGGATGGGCTTGGTGATGCCCGCCTCCGCCGCGATGGCGTTCATGGAGGCCTTGGGGCCGTCCCTGAGGACGACGCGGTCCGCCGCCTCCAACAGCTCGCGCCGGCGGCGCTCGCCCGCTCCGGGCTCGGAGGCCCCGGCCTCCTGGGTGGTCTGCATGACGTGTTTCTCTCCCCGCCCTTGCGATGTGCGTGACGCCCACGCAACGTAACACCCCGCACACCCTGGCGAACGAACCGGCGGCGCTTGACAGTGCTTACCGGCCGGTAACAGACTGTGGCCATCGTAAATGTTACCGGCAGTAACCCGCGGGGCGGGTCCGCCGGATGTGGCCGTGAGGCCGTGTGGAGCAGCTGGAGGGGACATGGCGGAGTTCACCATGGAGCTCAACGAAGACCAGAAGCAGGTCCGCGACTGGATCCACGGCTTCGCCGCCGACGTGATCCGGCCCGCGGCCGCGGAGTGGGACGAGCGCGAGGAGACCCCCTGGCCGGTGATCCAGGAGGCCGCCAAGGTCGGCATCTACTCGCTGGACTTCTACGCCCAGCAGTTCTTCGACCCGACCGGCCTGGGCATCCCGATGGCCATGGAGGAGCTCTTCTGGGGCGACGCGGGCATCGCCCTGTCCATCGTGGGCACCGGCCTCGCCGCCATCGGCGTCCTCGCCAACGGCACCGAGGAGCAGATCGGCACCTGGATCCCGCAGATGTACGGCACCCCCGACGACGTGAAGGTCGCCGCCTTCTGCTCCTCCGAGCCGGACGCCGGCTCCGACGTCGGCGCCATGCGCACCCGGGCCGTCTACGACCAGGCCGCGGACGAGTGGGTGCTGAACGGCACCAAGACCTGGGCCACCAACGGCGGCATCGCCAACGTCCACATCGTGGTGGCCGTGGTCGACCCCGATCTCGGCACCAAGGGCCACGCCTCCTTCATCGTCCCGCCGGGCACCCCGGGCCTCTCCCAGGGGCAGAAGTTCAAGAAGCACGGCATCCGCGCCTCCCACACGGCCGAGGTGGTGCTGGAGGACGTCCGGATCCCCGGCTCCTGCCTGCTCGGCGGCAAGGAGAAGCTCGACGAGCGGCTCGCGCGGGCCCGCGAGAAGGCGAAGGCGGGCGGGGAGAGGGTGAAGAACGCCGCCATGGCCACCTTCGAGGCCTCGCGGCCCGCCGTCGGCGCCATGGCGGTCGGCACCGCCCGCGCCGCCTACGAGGTCGCCCTCGACTACGCGAAGACCCGCACCCAGTTCGGCCGCCCGATCATCGACAACCAGGGCGTGGCCTTCCAGCTCGCGGACATGCGCACGCAGATCGACGCGGCCCGGCTGCTGGTGTGGCGGGCGTCGTGGATGGCGATCGCGGGGAAGCCCTTCACGGCGGCGGAGGGCTCCATGTCGAAGCTCTACGCGAGCGAGGTGGCCAAGAAGGTCACCGCCCAGGCGGTCCAGATCCTCGGCGGCAACGGCTTCACCCGGGAGTACCCGGTGGAGCGGATGCACCGCGACGCGGCCATTTACACGATCTTCGAAGGGACGAGCGAGATCCAGCGCCTGGTGATCGCCCGCACCCTCTCGGGGATGCCGATCCGCTGACCCCCCGGGTCCTGTGATCCCCGCCACTCCGGCGGGGGTCGCGGGGCGGTGGGTTGTGATGATCGTCCCGGTTTGAGGGGGGTGTGCGCCGTGGTGTTCCCGGGGCGTCGGGCTCCGGCCCGCCGGGGAAGATCCGGATAACGGGCATGAGCGCATGGTGAGCGGGCATACACACCCTGAACTCGACCTCGAATATGGGTTCCGTCCGGGGGCGACGATCAGTAATACTCGCCGCCACCGTGGATGGCGGAATCGACCGGGTGACCACCGGCCCTCCCGCCCCACACTGCGAGGAGGTGCGCCATGTGCTCCCACCAGCCCCCCTGCCCGCCCGCCGACAGCGCCGACCGTGACGCTGCCCGCACCGTGGCCTTCCATCCCGAACAGGGGTGGAGCCTGCTCTGCAACGGCGTGGTGGTCTTCGACGACACCGGGGAACTGCTCCCCGAAGGCCGGACGGTGGAACCCCGTCGCCCGGCCCTGGTCTGAGCGAGGAGGCAGCATGCGCCAGCAGCTGATCCGCAAGCCCGTCCCCAAGCCCGCCCCCCGAGACCTGGATCTGCGCACACCGTCGGGCAGACCCCTCCCGTACTGACGGGAGCCCTCGCCTTACGGCGTCCACCGGCCGCGCCTCAGCCGGTGGACGCCGCCGCACCGCCCCGGAACGCGGTCTCGTACGCCGCGTCGCCGATCGCCGCCCTGGCCTGCCGCTCGCCCTGGTCCCGCAGGGCCGTCAGCGAGGGCGAGCCCATCTGCGGCCGCCCCACCGTGCGCCACCAGGCGTGCCCGGTGCCGAGCAGCCGCGCCGCCAGTTCCCCGTCGCCCAGGGCCGCCACCGCCGCCGCGAGCAGGTCCAGGCCGATCGCGATGCCGAAGCGGTCGTTCAGCAGCCGCTTGCCCGAGAGCATCGCCCGTACGTGCCGGGCGGCCTCGCCGTGCTGCCCGAGCCCGAGCGCCGCGAAGGCCAGGACGTAGTCCGCGTAGGCCCGCAGCCAGCGCTCGCCCAGCTCCACGCACGCCTCGCGCAGCCCGTGCGCCTCCTCGGCGGCCTCCTCGAAGCGCCCCAGGTCGCACAGGGCGTACGCGCTCACCAGCTGGCACAGCAGCAGCCCCGCGCCGTCCCCGTCCCCGCCGTGGCCCGCCCGCGCCGGGGGTCCCGCCAGCGCGAGCGCCCGTACCGGGTCGCCCGGCATCAGGAGCGACACCGACCGCAGGTAGGCGGCGCGCAGCCGGCCCTCCGGATCGCCCAGCGCGTCCGCCGCCCGTACGCAGGCCAGGCCCGTCATCCGGGCCGCCGCCAGGTCGCCCTGGAGCAGCATCGTCAGCCCGAGCGTCCACAGGGCCTGGGCGTGCGGGGCCCCCGTCGGCGGGACCTGGGCCAGGGCCCGCTCCAGGAACCCGCGGCCCTCCTGGAGGTGGCCGCAGGAGAACCAGAAGAACCACAGGGCGCCGGCCATCTCCAGCGCCGCCGCGGGGTCGGTCCCGAGCAGGTGCTCCAGCGCGGTGCGCAGCTGGGCGTGCTCGGCGCTCATCCTGCGGTACCAGTCCACCTGGCCGGGCCCCATCCAGCCCCGTTCGGCGGCCCGGGCCAGGGCGGCGTACCAGTGGGCGTGGCGGTCCGCGACGGTGCGCACCTCGTCCAGCTCGGCCAGCCAGTCGTGGCCGAACTCGCGGATGGTGTCCAGCATCCGGTAGCGGGCCCCCGCGCCCCGCTCCCGGGAGCGGCGTACGACGGACTTCGAGACCAGCCCCTCCAGCAGCCGCTCCACCCGCGCCGCGGGCAGCGGCCCGCCGGCGCACACCGTCCGGGCGGCGGCCACGTCGAAGTCCCCGGCGAACACCGACAGCCGGGCCCACAGCAGCCGTTCGAGCGGCTCGCACAGCTCGTGGCTCCACCCGATCGCGGTCCGCAGGGTCCGGTGCCGGGCCGGGAGCGCGGCCCGGGTGGTGTCGGAGAGCACCTCGAAGCGGGCCCCGAGCAGCTGCGCCATCCGCTCCAGCGTCCACACCCGCAGCCGGGCCCCGGCCAGTTCCAGCGCGAGCGGGATGCCGTCCAGACGGCGGCAGACCTCGGCCGCGAGGGCGGCCCGGGCGGGGTCGGCGAGGGTGGCGGCGGCCTGCGGGGAGGCGGTCAGGGCGCGGGCCCGGAAGAGGGCGAGGGCATCGCTCTCGGGACCGTCGCAGGGCAGCGGGCGGACCTCCACGACGGTCTCGCCGGGGGAGCCGAGCCGCTCGCGGGAGGTGACCAGCACCGTCAGGCCGGGTGCGGACTGCAGGAGTTCACCGACCAGGTGCCGGACCGGGGTGACCAGGTGCTCGCAGGTGTCGAGGACGATGAGCAGGTCCTTGTCGGCCATCCACGCGCACAGTTCCTCGTCCAGCGACTGGTCGGCGTGCCCGGCGACGCCGATGGTCAGGCCGAGGGCGTGGGCGAGGGTGGTGGTCAGGAGCCCGGGGTCGCGCAGCGGGGAGAGCTCCACCCACCAGACCCCGTGGGGCCGCGCCCGGGCGGTCCGGGCGGCGGCCCGCAGGGCGAGCCGCGACTTGCCGACTCCGCCCACCCCCGCCAGGGTGATCAGTCTTCGCTGGTCCAGCAGACCGCCGAGGCGGTCGAGTTCGGCCTCGCGGCCGACGAAGCTCGCCGTCTCCGGCGGCAGGTTTCCCGGCACGGCGCCAGATTCTGACGCATGGTCGCCGCCCGTGGCACCTGTCTGACTGTGGTTGACCGAGTACTCACCGAACACGGTTGTATTGTGCGCGATCTTCTTGTGCGCTCGTGCCGTTCGGCCCGGATCGGTGGTGGGCGGTTCCCGGGGTGTCAGCCCTGGAGGGTGATGCGGCGTTCCTCCGAGAAGGCGCCCCAGTTGCCGTCGGGCAGGCGGGCGCGGAGTTTCAGGGTCCAGGCGGTGCCGGCCGGCTCCGTCGTGGTGAGCCGGTAGGCGGCGCGGCCCTTCGGGACGGCTCCGGCGCCGAACTGGATGACCGTGACGGGACGGTCGTTGACGTAGAGCTGGTACTCGCTCGTCTCGCGGCCGGTGTCCGGGGCGGTCCAGCCGAGGTCCACCGTGCCGGGGGAGGCGGCGGCGGTGAACGCGCCGGGCGCGGTGCCGGGGCCCTGCGCGGGGTCGTCGGGGGTGGTCAGGGCGACGGCCGGGCCGTCGGGGGAGCTGTTGTCGGAGCCGTCGCGGGCCCGGACCGTGAAGGAGTAGGCGGTGCCCGGCTGGAGCCCGGTCAGGGTGGTGGAGGTCGCGGCGGCGCCCTCGGTGTGGATCCGGATCCCGCCCTGGTAGACGTCGTACGCCGTCACGCCCGTGTCGTCCGTCGCCGGGGTCCAGTCCAGCCGCGCGGTCCGGGGGCCCTCGGCGCGGCCGGCGGTGGTGGGCGGGGCGGTGGGCGGCTGCCGGTCGTCGGGCTTGGCGGCGGGGGTGGTGGCCTGCGCGGCGGCGCCGGCGGGGGAGTGGTTCCCGGCGGCGTCCCTGGCCCGGACGGTGAAGGAGTAGGCGGTCCGGGGGGTGAGCCCGGTGATGTCCACCATGGTCTTCTCGGCGGGGAGTTCCCGGACGATCCGGCCGTTCTGGAAGACCTGGTAGCCGGTGACCCCGTCGGCGGGGGCGGCCGCCTCCCACATCACGTGGACCGAGGTGGCGCTGCCCGCCTGGGCGGTGAGCCCGGCGGGGGCGTGCGGGGGCGTGGTGTCCGCGTCCGCTCCGCAGGCGGCCAGGGCGGGGGCGGCCAGGCAGAGGGCGAGTGCCGCGAGGACCGCCCCGGCGCGGCGCGGGGCCGTGATGGGTCGCACGGGGGTGCCCTCCTCGTACGTGCTCTCGTAAAGGTCTAGACATATATGGCACGAGCGGGGGCGGCCGGACAAGACCCCTGTGGCCGGGAACCGGCGCCCGTATGGCCGGGTTCGTCTTCTTCTGATCGCGTCTGGCATTATTGCGATCTCTTTGCAATTACAGATGACCTTAAACAGGGATGTGCACACCATGACGGCCCGGAACGTACGGGGAGCCGCGGCCGCGGCGCTCGCCGCCGCACTCATCACGGGCGTGACGGCCTGCTCGAACCCCTCGGCCCCCGCCCGGGCCGACTCCGCCGTCGTCGGCATCGCCACCGAACCCGAGAGCCTCAGCCCGCTGCTCGGCTACGGCAAGGACGGGAACTCCAAGATCTTCGACGGGCTCCTCACCCACGACGCGGACATGAAGCTCAGGCCCGCGCTCGCCGAGGCCCTGCCGGAGGTCTCCGCCGACGGCCGCACCTACACCTACCGGCTGCGCCAGGGCGTCGAATTCAGCGACGGGGAGCCCTTCTCCGCCAAGGACGTCGAGTTCACCTACCGCACCATCCTCGACCCCAAGACCAACAACGCCTCCCGCACCGAGCTCGACGCGATCGAGAGCGTCACCGCCCAGGGCGCCGACCGGGTCGTCTTCACCCTCAAGTACCCCTACGCGCCCTTCGCCGAGCGCACCGTCCTGCCCATCGCCCCCGAGCACGTCGCGGGCCGGCAGGACGTCAACAGCGGCGAGTTCACCACCCGGCCCGTGGGCACCGGCCCCTACGTCCTCACCGGCTGGTCCAAGGGCGAGAAGCTCAGCTTCAAGGCCAACCCCGGCTACTGGGGCGGCGAGCCCGCCGTGAAGAACCTCACCATGGCCGTAGTCAAGGACGACGACGTCCGCGCCACCCGGCTGCGCTCCGGCGAGCTCGACGCCGCGATCCTGCCGCCGAACCTCGCCCGGGGCTTCGCGAAGGACTCCTCCCGTACGACGTACGCGGCCAAGACCTTCGACTACCGCAACGTGACCCTGCCGACGCACCACCCGGTCACCGGTGACGCGGCCGTGCGCCGGGCGCTGGACATCGCCGTCGACCGGCAGGCCATGGTGGACAAGCTCCTCGACCACGCGGGCAAGGCCGCCTACGGGCCCGTGCCGACCGACAGCCGCTGGTTCACCCCGGGCACGGAGCGCCCGTACGACCTCGAACGGGCGAAGCGGATCCTCGACGAGGCGGGCTGGAAGACCGGCCCGGACGGCATCCGCGTCAAGGACGGGGTCCGGGCCGCCTTCCCGCTCTGGTACACCTCCGGCGACAAGATCCGCCAGGACCACGCGCTGGCCTTCGCCTCCGACGCCAAGAAGGCGGGCGTGGAGGTGCGGACCGAGGCCGGTACCTGGGAGGTCATCGAACCCCGGATGAAGACCGACGCCGTCCTCGCCGGCGGCGGCTCCCCGGCCGACCCCGACTTCGACCAGTACCAGCTGCTGACCTCCTCCCTCGCCGGCGACGGCTTCAACAACATGGCCCGGTACGACAACCCCGTCGTCGACCGCGCCCTCGCCGACGGCCGCACCAGCGGCGACCCGGCTGTCCGCAAGACCGCCTACGACACCGTCCAGCGCGAGCTCGCCCAGAACCCCGGCTACGTCTTCCTGACCCACATCGACCACCTCTACGTCGTCTCCGACAAGTGGGAGGGCCCCTCCACCCAGGTCGAGCCGCACGACCACGGCCTCGGCGCCGGCCCCTGGTGGAACGTCGAGAACTGGAAGCCGAAGCAGAAGTGACCCCCCGCCCCCCGCGGCCGCCCTGGGGGCCGATGGCGCGGATGACCGGGCGGCGGCTGCTCGCCGCCGGCCCGGTCCTGCTCGCCGTCACCCTCGGCGTCTTCGCCGTCGCCGCGCTCTCCCCCTTCGACCCCGTCAAGGCCTACGCCGGCACCGCCGGACTCACCGCCTCCGGAGCCGAACTCGACCAGCTGCGCGCCAACCTCGGCGTGGACCGGCCCTTCACCGTCCGCTGGTGGGACTGGCTGACCTCCGCCCTCACCGGCGACCTCGGGAACTCCACCGCCCTGCGGCAGCCCGTCGCCGACGCGATCGCCGAGCGCCTCGGCTGGTCGGCGCTGCTCGCGGGCTGCGCCTTCGCCGTGGCGGTCCTCCTCGGCACGGCCCTCGGCGTACTCGCCGCGCGCCGCCGGGGCGGGGCGCTGGACCGGACGGTCAGCGGCCTCGCGTACACCCTGGAGGCGGCTCCCGCCTTCTGGCTGGGCCTGCTGGCCATCTGGTTCTTCTCCGTCCGGCTGGGCGTCCTGCCCTCCGGCGGGCTCACCGACGCGGCAGCCGACACGGTCACCGCCGGGCAGGTCGCCTCCCACCTGGTACTGCCCGCGCTGGTGCTCGGCATCTCGCAGCTGCCCTGGTTCTTCCTCTACGTGCGCCAGGGGGTCGCCGACGCCCTCGACGAGGACCCCGTACGCGGGGCCCGCGCCCGGGGCCTGTCCCCGCGGCGGGTCCTGACGGGGCACGCCCTGCGCTCCGGAATGCTCCCGATGCTGACCCTCATCGGCTCCCGGGTGCCCGAACTGATCACCGGAGCCCTCCTCGTGGAGACCGTCTTCAGCTGGCCCGGCATCGCCGCCGCCACCGTGCAGGCCGCCACCTCGGTGGACTTCCCCCTGCTGGCCGCGCTGACCGTGCTGGCCACGGCCGCGGTGCTCGCCGGCAACCTGCTGTCCGACCTGCTGTACGGGCTCGCCGACCCGAGGGTGGGCTTCGATGGCTGACACCGCCACACCGGCGGCCTGGCGCACCCGCGGCCGGGACCGCCGCTCCACCCGCGCCCTGCGGGTGCGCGCCTCGGCGGCCGTGGCGGCCCTGCTGGCCCTGGCCGTGCTGGTGGTGCCGCCGCTGGTCCAGCTCGACCAGCAGGCCGTCGACCTCTCCGCGAAACTGCTCCCGCCCTCCTGGGCGCACCCCTTCGGCACCGACGACGTGGGCAGGGACCTGCTGCTGCGCTGCGTCTACGGGCTGCGGGTGTCCCTGCTGGTCGGGCTGGTCGCGGCGGTCGTCGCCACCGTCGTCGGCACGGCCGTCGGCGCGGCCGCGGGGGCGCTCGGCGGCTGGACCGACCGGCTGCTGATGCGGGCGGTCGACACCCTGTCGTCCGTACCGCACCTGCTGCTGGGGGTGTTCGTCGTCGCCCTGTTCCGGCCGGGGGTCTGGCCGGTGGTGGCGTCCGTCGCGGTGACCCACTGGCTGTCCACCGCCCGGATCGTGCGCGCCGAGGTGCTCTCCCTGCGCGGCCGCCCGTACGTGGACGCGGCCGTGTCCGGCGGCGCCTCGCGGTGGCGGGTCACCGTCCGCCACCTGCTGCCCGGGGTGCTGCCGCAGGCCGGGCTGGCGGCGGTGCTGATGGTCCCGCACGCCATGTGGCACGAGTCCGCCCTGTCCTTCCTCGGCCTCGGCCTGCCCGCCCACCAGGCCAGCCTCGGCACCCTCGTGCAGGGCGGCCGGGGCTCCCTGCTCGCCGGGGACTGGTGGCCCACGCTCTTCCCCGGCCTGCTGCTGATCCTCCCGACGCTGGCCATCGCCGGCCTCGCGGGCGCCTGGCGCGACCGCCTCAACCCCCGCCGACGCTCGGAGACCGCCCTGTGACCCGCCCCGACCCCGGCCCGCAGGGGCGGGCCCCCGCCGACCGCCCCGGCGGCACGGCCGCGCCCGTGTCCGACCCCGCCGCGCCCGTGTCCGACCCCGTCTCGCCCGCGTCCGCGTCCGGCCCCGCCGTGCTCGCGTCCGACCCCGTCCCGTCCGCGTCCGGCCCCGCCGTGCTGCGCGTCCAGGGGCTCTCCGTGCGCTTCCGCATGGGCGGCGGCCGTTACGTCGAGGCCGTTTCCGGAGCGGAGTTCGCGCTGGCGGCGGGGGAGTGCCTGGTGCTCGTCGGGGAGAGCGGCTGCGGGAAGTCCGTCCTGGCCTCCGCCCTGCTCGGGCTGCTCCCCGGCAACGCAGAGACCGCCGGATCGGCCCTCCTCGCCGACGGCCTCGACCTGCTCGCCGCCGACGAGGACACCCTCGCCCGCACCGTACGGGGCCGCCGCGTCGGCCTGGTCCCGCAGAGCCCCGCCGCCCACCTCACCCCGGTCCGCACCGTCCGCTCCCACCTGGAGGAGACCGTCCGGGCACTCACCGGCACCCGCGCCCCCCGCGAGGCCGCCGAGGCCGCGGCCGCCCGGGCCGCCTTCCCCGCGACCCACCTCGACCACCACCCCCACCAGCTCTCCGGCGGCCTCGCCCAGCGCGCCGCCACCGCCCTCGCGCTCATCGGGGACGCCCCGCTGCTCCTCGCCGACGAGCCGACCACGGGCCTCGACCGGGACCTCGTCGAGCGCACCGCCGACGAACTGCGCGCCCACACCCGGGCCGCCGGCCGCGCCCTCCTGATGATCACCCACGACCTCGCCGCCGCCGAGCGCATCGCCGACACCGTCGCCGTCATGTACGCCGGCCGGATCGTGGAACTCGGCCCCGCCGCCGCCTTCTTCGGCGCACCCGGGCCCCGCCACCCCTACGCCCGCGGCCTCCTCGACGCCCTGCCCGAACGTGCCTTCACCCCGGTCCCGGGCTCCCCGCCCGAGCTCGGTGACCTCCCGCCCGGCTGCGCCTTCGCCCCCCGCTGCGCCCTCGCCGACCCGCTCTGCCGGACCGTCCGGCCCGCGCTCACCGAAGGGGTGGCCTGCCACCGTGCTTGAGCTCCAGGGCATCACCGCCGGCTACGACCACCGCAGCCCCGTCGTCCGCGACGCCCACCTCGCCCTGCGCCCCGGCGAGGCCCTCGGCCTGCTCGGGCCCAGCGGCTGCGGCAAGTCCACCCTGGCCCGGGTCGCCGCCCTGCTGCACCGGCCCGACCGGGGGACGGTGGTCCTCGACGGCACCCCCGTGACCGGCTTCCGGCACCGGGCCCCGCGCGCCCTGCGCACCGCCGTGGGCGTCGTCTTCCAGCAGCCCCGGCTCTCCGCGGACCCCCGCCTCACGCTGCGCGACCTCGTCGCGGAACCGCTCCGCGCCACGGGCCGCCGGCGCGGGGCGGACGAGGCCGTCGCGGCCCTGGCCGAACGGGTCGGACTCGGGCCGGACCTGCTCGGCCGGCGCCCCCACGAGGTCAGCGACGGCCAGCTCCAGCGCGCCTGCCTGGCCCGGGCCCTGGTGCTGCGGCCCCGCTGGCTGGTGTGCGACGAGATGACCGCGATGCTCGACGCCTCCACCACCGCGGCCCTGGTCGGCGTGGTCGAGGAGTACCGGGGGGAGACCGGAGCCGGTCTGCTCGCCGTCGGACACGATCCGGTGCTGCTCGGCCGCTGGTGCGACCGTACGGCCGACTGGGGTGACATCGCGGGCGGTTGACCGTCTGTTGCGCGCTCATGAATCATCGGGCGCGGCCATGGACTCCTCGGGCGGTGCGATCTAGCGTCTGGCGGCGGCGCGATGTCAGACGCAATGTCAACAGCACCGAACCAGAAGGAGCAAACCGGGATGTTCCGAAGAGCGCTGAACTGCGCCGTGGCCCCCGCCCTCGCCGTCCTGACGTTACTGGCCTGGACCGGCCCCGCCCATGCCCGGGAGATCCCCCAGGCCCCCGGCCACCGGCTGGTCGGCCACTACGACGGCGCCCCCGCGACCGCCGCCCCGCTGCCGGGCGGACCCCCGCCGCAGCACCCCTTCCTCGCGCCCAACGGACGCAGCGGCATGCACTCCGACGCGGGCGGCAGCGCCACCTCCCCGTGGTCCGGACCGCTGGGCAGGAACCCGCAGGTCACCAGCGAGAAGATCGCCGCACTCGGCGGAGAGTGCGCCACCGCCACCTTCGACGCGGGCGGCCGCCTCGTCACCGTCTGCGGCACCTTCTCCGGCTTCGAGGTCAGGCTCCTGGAGCCCCGTACGCTCGCCACGCTCGCGGAATACCGGCTCCCGCAGCGCTCCTCGACGGTCGAGGCGATCACCTCGCTCGACTTCTCGAAGATCTTCAAGGACACCTCGGGCGGCGCCTACTTCTACCTGGACGACCAGGACCGCGCGGTCCTGGCCGACTCCCGCCAGCACGTCCTGCGCCTGGCCCACTCCCAGAACCCCGACGGGAGCTGGAAGTTCACCGTCGACGACGACTGGGACCTCACCGGCCAGGTCCCGCACGACTGCGTCAGCTGGACCAACCTGTGGCCCAGCGGCACCTGCGACCCCGTCACCTCCGTCATGCCCGACTGGAACGGGCTCATCTGGTGGGTCACCCGCCAGGGCCGCGTCGGCACCGTGGACCCCGTGACCTCGCGGATCCGTTCCGTCCGGCTGGAGGGCGAGGAGATCCAGAACTCCTTCTCGGTCGCCCGCGACGGCGTCTCCATCGTCTCCGACCACGCCCTCTACAGCTTTCGGGCCGCCGCCGACGGCACCCCCGAGGCACAGTGGCGCCAGACGTACGACCGCGGGACCGGGACCAAGCCCGGCTCCGTGAACCAGGGTTCGGGCACCACCCCGGACCTCTTCGGCGACGGGTACGTCGCCATCACCGACAACGCCGACGACCGGATGAACGTCCTGGTCTACCGGCGCGGCACCGACGTCCCCGCCGACCGGCGGCTGGTCTGCAAGGTGCCCGTCTTCGGCTCCGGCGCCTCGACCACCGACAACTCCCTGATCACCTGGGGCAACAGCATCGTCGTCGAGAACAACTACGGCTACGAGAACGTCACCTCGCTGCTGCTGGGCAAGTCGGTCGTCGGCGGCGTCAGCCGCATCGACGTCCGCGCGGACGGCAGCGGCTGCGACACGGTCTGGGAGAGCGCGATCCGCTCGCCCTCCGTCGTCCCCAAGCTCTCCACCGGCAACGGGCTGCTCTACTTCTACGAGAAGGAGCCCAACGCCTGGGGCATCGACGCCTGGTACCTCACCGCCGTGGACTTCCGCACCGGCGAACGCCGCTGGCGGCAGCTGACGGGCACCGGCCCGCTGTACGACAACAACTGGGCGCCGATCACCCTCGGCCCCGACGGCACCGCCTACGTCGGCGTGTTCAACGGCATCGTCGCCGTCCGCGACGGCGGCTGAACCGGCCGCCGGTGGAGGTCCCCGCCCGAGGGACGGGCGGGGACCTCCACCGGGGAGCTACACCGCGGACTCCAGCCGGCGCTCCCGCTCCTTCGGCTCCCGAGGCCCGGGCGCGGCCGGGGGCGCGGCCCGGACCAGGTCCAGGCCGGCCTCCAGGTCGTCCAGGGCGAGACGGGCCGCGGTGATCCGGTCGCGGACCTCGTCGGCGGCGTCCCTGTCCCGCGTCGCCCGCTCCCGGGCCCGGGCGTCGGCCTCCTCCATCTCCCGCGCCTCGTCGAGAGAGTTGAGCACCACCCCGATCAGGACGTTGACCAGCACGAACGAGGCGAGGAGCGCGTAGGAGGCGTAGTAGAGGATGCTGAACCGGGAGATCTCCAGACCCGCCCGGACGGCGTCCGTCAGCCCGTCCAGGGTGGTGAGCAGGAACAGGGTGAGCGCCGCCCGGCCGATCGAGCCGTAGTGCTGCGGGTCGGAGTGCGCGAAGCAGACCCAGCCGACCATCGCGTACACGTACACCACCAGCGCGCCGACGAACAGGAAGCTCGCCGTGCCCGGCAGGCTCCGCCCGACCGCGAGCAGCAGGATGCGCAGATGGGGCAGGAAACGGGCGGTGCGCAGCACGCGGGCGAGGCGCAGCAGCCGCAGCACGGTGGTGTTCGAGCGCAGGAACGGCAGGAAGGCCGAGGCCACGATCAGCAGGTCGAAGATGTTCCACGGGTCCCGGAAGAATGCTTTCGGCCGGTCCGCGTAGGAGCCCAGGCGCAGCACCATCTCCAGGGTGAACAGGACCAGGCAGCCGTCCTCCGCCAGCTGCAGGATCCGGCCCTGGGACGCGGCCAGGCCGCTGTACGTCTCGGCCCCCATCAGGCCCGCGTTGATCAGGATCACGGCGAAGACGCCCATGCCGAACGAGGGGGCCTCGGTGATCCGCCGGCAGTGGGCCGCAAGTCTCGCGCGGCCGGACCGGGCCCGCACGGTGTCCGTGTCCGTCATCTGTCTCCTCGTACTCGTAGGGCTCGTGGTGAGCGCCGGCGCACGCACCGGCCCGTACCTCTAACGCCCCGCCGCCGAACGGGTTTCAGCGGACCCCGTGGGCGCGCGACCCCGCCCCGGGGCTTAAGCCCGCGGGCCGATTCCCCCGCCGAGTGCGGTGATTACTGTCGCGGCATGAACACAACAGCGCTACGAGCGCCCTTCGGGACGGACGCGGGAGGGCGGGTGCGCACCGCCCTCCTCGACACGGGCGCGGCCCTGCTCTACCTCCTCACCGCCGGCCTGCTCCTCGCCGCCGGCCCCCAGAACACCGGTTTGGTCGCGGCGGCCGTTCTGCTGCTCGCGCTGAGCCTGCTGGCCGGAATGCTCCGGCGGCGGCCGTCGGCGGCACTGGCCCTGACCGTCCTCGCCGCCACCTTCACCGCCTTCGGGTCGATGGGGCCGCACGGCCCGGACCGGCTGCTCGGCTACCTCCCGGTGGACCTGGTCCTCGGCCTCGTCGTGGCCGTGCGCCCCCGCCGGCAGGCGATCGCCGCCGGCGCCGCCGTCGCGGTGGTGGAGGTCCTGGCCGTCGGCCTGCTCGCGCCCGGTGCCACCCTCATCGCCGCGCTGCTGATCTCGGTCCTGGCCCTGGGCACCTGCTGCATGGCCGGGCTGCTCGTGCGCCAGCGGCGGGTCCACGCCGTGGAACTGCGCGCCCAGGCCGTGTCCGAGGCGGTGACCGCCGAACGGCTGCGCATCGCACGGGAGCTGCACGACATGGTGGCCCACAGCATCGGGGTCGTCGCCATCCAGGCGGGGGTGGGCAGGCGGGTCATCGCCACGCGGCCCGAGGAGGCGCGCGGCGCGCTGGAGGCCATCGAGAACACCAGCCGGGAGACCCTCGCCGGGCTGCGCCGGACCCTGGTCGCCCTGCGCCGGGCCGAACCCGGGGACGGGAACCCCGCCCCGACCGGGCCCGCGCCGGGCCTCGCCGACCTCGACGCGCTGGCCGCCTCGCTCGCGGGCTCGGGCGTCGGAGTGGAGGTCCGCTGGACCGGCGAGCCGCGCCCGCTGCCCGCGGACATCGACCTGTCCGTCTACCGGATCGTGCAGGAGGCCCTCACCAACGTCGTCCGGCACGCCGGCGGCTCCGCCCGGGCCCGGGTGACCGTGGAGTTCCGGGAGGAGGAGCTGCGGGTGGAGGTGGCCGACGACGGCAGGGGCGCGGCGGTGCGCCCCGGCAAGCCCGGCTTCGGCATCACGGGCATGTACGAGCGGGTCGGGCTGCTCGGGGGCCGCTTCAGCGCCGGACCGCGCCCCGAGGGCGGCTTCCGGGTGGCGGCGGAGATCCCGCTGACCGCCGGGGAACCGGGGGAGCGGCGATGACCGGGGGTCCCTTCCGGGTGATGCTCGTCGACGACCAGCCGCTGATCCGCTCCGGACTGCGGGTGCTGATCGACGAGACGCCCGACCTGGAGGTGGTGGCCGAGGCCGGCACGGGCGCGGAGGCCGTCGAACGGGCCGCCGCGCACGGACCCG